>CAVJZZ010000038.1:0-26816 GCA_963654295.1 Lachnospiraceae bacterium
AAAAGCGATAATGACAGAATGTGCGTGGTGTGCGACACGAACCAAAGGAACCTACTTCTCGGCTAGATACAAGCGGCTAGCAGCCCGCAGAGGAAAGAAACGCGCATTGGTCGCAATTGCCGCAGAGATGCTAAAGGTGGTTTACCACATGCTCAAAGACGGCTCTGCCTATCAAGAGTTAGGCGAGGATTACATGGTATCACGCCGCAAGGATGCACAGATAAAGTATCACCGCGAACAACTCAACAAACTACTCGGAGGGGACTCGCCCGAGACTATGAGCGCATAGAGCGCACGAGTCCTAAGGCCGATTTTTACTGGGACTTTGAGCCTGAATATGAAACTGGCCTAAACGACTGAGAGGCAAAGATTGTTGCTGAGAGCACGCGAATGAAATTTCCTGACCATCCGGTCGTTTTAAAACATAAACGCCTACCCAATAGCCACATGTGGTCACAAGCCGCATGTTAATTTCTTGTTGTGTCTTAACTTTAATAATTAACAAGGAGTGCTGTGAATCAGCACTTCATAACTTAAATATTTTCGAATGAATATAATTATTGATAATATTATCTTTAAATGGCAAAAATCAGGAGGCATCTCTGTCGTTTGGTATGAGCTTATCAAGCGAATGCTCAAAACTAGCCTGTCATCTTCATATAAGTTTGTCGAGTATCAAGGAGCAGATTGGAATCTTTTTCATAGAAGCCTTTCCATTCCTTCTTCCGACATCTTATATACCAAGTCAAGCAAAGTTTTTGGGTTGAAAAGATACTTTGGGGAACCAATCAGGCAAATGAAAGAAAAATTCATTTTCCATTCTACTTACTATAGGACTTGCTCCAACCCCAATGCCATAAACATCGTAACTGTACATGATTTCACATACGAGTTATATAGCAAAGGTATCAGGAAATGGATTCATAGCTGGACTAAAAATCATGCACTCAGAAAAGCAGACTATATCATCTGCATATCCGAAAACACCAAAAAGGATTTACTCAAATTTGTTAGAGGTATAGACAAAGAAAAAATCCATGTAATCTATAATGGTGCTAGTGACGATTTTTACAAGTTTGAAGATAATAGTCTAAGATACAATACCAATCAAGAGGATTATCTCGTGTTTATAGGAAGCCGTGCGGCATATAAGAATTATGCGCTTGCCGTACAAGTTGCAGCTGCGGCAAACATGAGATTAAAGATTGTTGGTAACATGCTAAGCGACATCGAAAAAAGTATGACTCAAAATATCATAGGAAATAACTATGACGAACTTGGGTATATTGACAATAGCGCCTTAAACAAGCTCTACAACAAAGCTTTTGCATTGTTGTACCCTTCTGCATACGAAGGTTTTGGCTTGCCCGTCATTGAGGCACAAAAAGCAGGTTGTCCAGTTCTCGCCCTCAACACCTCTTCTATCAAAGAGATCATTGGTGAACGCGAATTACTTATAAACGGAACTTCTCCAGAACAATTTGTACAGAAGATAGAAAGACTTAAAAATTCGGAATACAGAAACAGTATCATAGAGAAGGGCTTGATTAATGCCAATAAATATTCTTGGGACAAGACAGTAAAACAATATGTTCTGCTGTATGAAGATATAATAAAAAAACAAGCAATAAGAATTGAAGGAAAAGTTCGATACCGCAAATCCAAAAAGACAAAATGAAGATATCTATAATTACCACTACATACAACAGCGCTTCTACGGTGGCAGACACGTTTGAGTCTGTGCTGAGGCAGACCTACACCGATATCGATTATTGGGTGATTGACGGGGGGTCTACGGATGGCACGCTTGACATTGTCAAGGCTTATCAGGAGAAGTTCGAGGGACGCATGAACTATGTGTCTGAACACGATCATGGCATTTATGATGCGATGAACAAAGGGCTTAGACTCTGTACGGGCGATGTGGTCGGAATATTGAATTCTGATGATTACTACACCAGCGACGATGTGCTGGAGACCTATGCCAAAGAATTTGCTGACAAAGACATTGATGCCGTCTATGGGGACATTCATTTCATCAATGCCGCAAACCCAAACAAGATCGTGCGCTACTATTCTTCTTCGCTGTTCAGTCCCTTTTGGTTGAGGTTCGGATTTATGCCTGCCCACCCCTCCTTTTATGTAAGGAAAGGTGTATACGACAAGTATGGTGTGTATTCTCTGGACTATTTAATTGCTGCAGATTACGACATGATGGTACGCTTGTTCTACAAACACCACATAAAAGCCCTATATATAAAGAAAGATGTTGTCACCATGCGTACAGGCGGAATGAGCACAAAAAGCATAAAGAACCGCTTACTGATCACGAAAGAAGATGTAAAAGCATGTCGCGCATATGGGCTATATACCAACACTTTGCTTATTTCTATCAAGTATTTGTATAAAGTGTTTGAATTTTTCGCCATAAAAGTTGCATAATTCAAAAGAACAATATACCTTTGAACCCATTATAAATTTATACACAAACAAATACACAAAAATTATGGAACAGAACCTAATGAAAAGATGGGTGGGAGTTTTTGTACTTATTCTTGGCACATTGCTCGCCACAAGTTGTGAAAGACCTTTCTTTGATGACGAACCGGAAGACGAGGGTGTGGCAGAAGCTAACAGCACACTTGTCATCAACACGCGTGCGGGCAGCGACGACACTTCTGACGATGATGCTTCTGACGCCGACACGAAGGTGAGCTACCCGGTCTATGTATACGTTTTCAAATCCAACGATGTATGTGCAGGAATGCAGAAAATCGCTTCTGCTGATGACAATATCAGCATACATCTGCCCACTGGCAACTATCAGGTTTATGCCGTTGCTATCGACGATGACAATAAATATGACATGCCCGCGCAAGATACGGCTACGCCACAGAGTCTGATAACCCTCAAGGACGGACAGACACACGGCGACTTGATGACCGCGTCTGCCAATGTAGCCATGGGAGAGAACGAGAAGAACACGCTGAGCCTCGTGCTGGAGCGCAAGGTCATGATGCTCGACAATGTGTCGTTTACCAATGTTCCTACGGGCACGAAGGAAGTGAAGATCACGTTCTCCCCGCTCTACGAAGGCGTGACGCTCAACGGTGACGGCACAGGAACAAGCGGGGCGCAGACTTTCTCCTTGAAGAAAGAAAACGAAACACAAACCTGGAAGAACGAAGACAAGCTCTATCTGCTCGCTTCCACTGCCGCTGCCACCGTCAAGGTTTCCGTTACGGACGAAAACGACCAGACACTTTCTTTTTCATACGTATGCCAAGAGTCGTTGGATGCCAACTACAAGATCAACATCACCGGCAACTACATCAAGAACTCTTTCAAAATGTCCGGCACCATCAAGGGCGCATCATGGCTCGGCACGAAAGACATCAAATTCGACCTTCGTGAAACGGCTGCTGATGGGAGCAACGAGGATGTAAAGGAAGAAGAAAAGGAGGAAGAAAAGGAAGAAGAAAAATCCGACGATGTCGATACGAGTGACATCCCTGCCGTGGGAACGATATACAAGGACCACTATGTGCTGAAGTCTGTAACCGAAGGAACCACCACTACCGTGACCTTGATGTCGCTTTCGGAAAAGGACAAGAACGACTTGGACTACACCAGCACAGACCAATCCTCCATCCAAGCGGCAGTAGACAAAGCTTTAAGCAGCATGGAGGTGAACGGCATCACCCTTCGCCTTCCACTTTATAGCGAATGGCAATATATAAAGCAAAAATATACTTCGATTAATTCTTTTTTAACCACGAACGGGAAACAAACCATCACAAATGATGACGACTATAAAGCTTACCTTGTGATTTATAATAACGCTATCTCCTTGTTTTTGCCCAAATCCGGACAAACAAACAGCACTATGTTGAAGAATAATACCGCCAAAGCTGTTCTCCTTCGTGGTGTTGCCACTCTGACTTTTACCAGCAAACAATAATGTGACTTATTCACAAGAAAGCCCGGCAGTATTCCTGCCGGGCTTTCTGTGTATTTATTAACCGCAATTTATGCGAAAGGATTCTCCGTAGGATACGGGAGGCTCTTCGGCTGGTTGTAGGCGATATCCTGGATGCCGAGGTATTTGAATACCTCGAAGAGCGTCTTGCCCACATGAGAGAAGGCTACGGCACCATGATGAGGATAGCCCTTCTGGATCAGCACGTGGCGATAGAAGCGTCCCATCTCCTTGATGGCGAAGATGCCGATGCCACCGAACGAACGTGTAGGAACGTCGAGCACCTCACCCTCGGCGATATAAGAGCGGAGATTGCCCTCTGAGTCGCACTGCAGACGATAGAATGTGATGTCGCTGGCAGCGATGTCGCCCTCCAGTGTACCACGTGTAAAGTCGGGCTTTCCGCCGTTTTCGAGCAGACGGTTCTGGATAAGCTGGAACTTGATGGCACGGTTGGCGCACATCTTGCACTGAGGCGTGTTGCCGCAGTGGAAGCCCATGAAGGTATCGGTGAGCTTGTAGTCGTATTTGCCCACGATATCTTCGTCATAGATATACTGGGGTACGGAGTTGTTGATGTCGAGCAGCGTCACGGTATCATCACTTGCACACATGCCGATGTATTCTGAAAGTGCACCGTAGATGTCCACCTCACATGCCACAGGGATGCCGCGGCTTGCCAGACGGCTGTTCACATAGCAAGGTTCGAAACCGAACTGGCTTGGGAAAGCAGGCCAACACTTGTCGGCAAAAGCCACATACTGGCGAGAACCCTTGTGGTTTTCTGCCCAGTCGAGAAGCGTCAACTCAAACTGTGCCATGCGGCGGCTCAGGTCGGGATAGTATTTGCCTTCACCCATCTCTGCTGCCATGTCCTTGCACACGTCGTCGATGCGCGGGTCGTTCTCGTGCTCCTTGTATGATACGAGCAGGTCGAGCTCAGAGTTCTCCTCAATTTCCACGCCCAGCTCATAGAGTCCCTTGATGGGAGCGTTGCAGGCAAAGAAGTCCTGCGGACGGGGTCCGAAGGTGATAATCTTGAGTCCCTTGAGACCAAGGATGACGCGAGCCACAGGTTCGAAGTCGGCAATCATCTTTGCCACGTCCTGTGCTGTGCCCACGGGATATTCGGGGATATAGCCCTTCAGGTGGCGCATGCCGAGGTTATAAGAGCAGTTGAGCATACCGCAGTAAGCATCACCACGACCGTTGATCATGTCGCCGTCACCCTCAGCAGCAGCTACAAACATGCAAGGGCCGTCGAATTCCTTGGCGATAAGTGTTTCGGGAGTCTCGGGTCCGAAGTTGCCGAGGAACACAACCAAGGCGTTGCATCCAGCCTCTTTCACCTGTGCGATGGCCTTGAGCATGTCCTGTTCGTTCTCAACGGTGGTCTGGCAGTTGTAGATCTCACCCTTGTACTCTTTAACGATGTTCTCGCGGCGCTGTGTCGACAGTGCGATGGGGAAACAGTCACGGCTAACGGCAATGATGCCAAGCTTGACTTGAGGAATGTTGTTGCTTGTCATAATATTTCTGTTTGTTGTTTAGATGGTTATATGTCTTAATTGGTTTACAAATGTACAACAATATTCGAGAACCACCCTCGCTGTTTAAGATAATTTATACAATATTTTTGCATGAACGGAAGAGGAGGCTTCCCTTGCCCCGTTCCGTCAGCCTTTCTCCGGCAACAAGTTTGAAAACAAGTGTGTCTTTCCTTTGCGTTGTCTCTAAATTGCACTACCTTTGCACCCTAAAAGACGCCTGGCTCCGTCTGCCGGGCACGAAAGACCAAAACAACCACATCCATGAATGCAAAACTGAAGGGTACTGTCTGCGGTGTTGTCGCCGCCATCAGCTACGGAACCAATCCTCTTGGAGCCTTGTCGCTCTATGCCGACGGCAAGAACGCCGTATCGGTGTTGTTCTACCGCTACACCTTGGCGGCACTCATGTTGGGTGTCATCATGCTCGTCGAGCGCAAGTCGTTCCGCCTCACCCGGCGTGAGTTCGGAATCATCTTGGTGCTCGGCATCCTTTTCGCCTCCTCCTCGCAGTGCCTTTACTTCAGTTTCAACCACATGGACGCCGGCATTGCCTCGACCATACTCTTTGTCTATCCCGTAATGGTCGCGGTGATTATGGCAGTGATGTTCCACGAACGGGTCACCGTCACCACCTGTCTGTCCATCCTGCTCGCCCTCCTCGGCATCGCCCTATTATATAAAGGTGGCGACGGTGCCACCCTGAGCACGGTGGGCGTCGTGCTGGTATTGGTCTCTTCGCTCACCTATGCAATATACATTGTGGTCGTCAACAAGTCGTCGCTCCGCATGTCGTCGGTCAAACTCTCGTTCTATGTGCTACTCGTCAGCATGGTCTACATCATGCTCATCTCGCTCACCGACGATGCCTACCGGCTTCAGCCCCTCACCACGCCCAGCCAGTGGATGTACGCCTTGCTGCTTGCCTTGCTGCCCACGGTGGTGTCGCTCGTGCTGATGGTAATCGCCGTGCACGACATCGGCTCCACGCCTACTGCCATCATGGGTGCCCTCGAACCGCTCACGGCAGTGGTGATTGGCGTGACCGTGTTCGGAGAAATGTTCACCGCACGCCTTGCCATCGGCATCACCCTGATTCTCTGTGCCGTGATACTCATCATCGCCGGCAAGTCGCTCTCGGTCAACCGCATCACACATGTTGCCAACATGGTGGGGCGCGTGTTGCTGAAAACATGGCGCTGGAAATAGCCGCAAATCACAGGTCTTGTCAATTTCAGCCCTCACCTTTAGGTGGTGTTCCAAAGTTTTTTATTACCTTTGCCCGTAATTAAAAGAAACTATGGACAATATGTTGCGACATTTTTTCATGCTTTCGCTCCTGTCGTTCGGACTGAGCGTAGGCGCGCAAACGACAAACACCAAATGGCGGGAAGTGCACAAGGTGAAGAAGAAGGAAACCATCTTCGGCATCGCCAAGGCGAACGGACTCACGATAGAAGAGCTCATCAAAGCCAATCCCGACATGAACAAGCCGGGCTATGAGCTGAAGAAAGACGACTATATCTTCATCCCCTACCCTTCCAACCAGTCTTCTTCCACTTCGGCATCTGCCTCTTCCACTACCAGTGCGAAGGCAACGACTCCCGTAACGAATGTCATCCGCGTGGGCGTAATGCTTCCGCTACACGATGTTGACGGCGACGGCAGACGCATGGTGGAATACTACCGCGGCATGTTGCTCGCCTTCGACCAACTTCGTCTGCAGGGCTACAACATCGACGTGAAAGCGTGGAACGTGCCCCAAGATGCCGACATCAGAAGTTTCCTCCTGCAAGAGGGTGCCAACAAATGCCAGCTGATTTTCGGTCCGCTCTATTCGTCGATGGTCACGCCGCTTGCCGATTTCTGCAAGGCATACGACATCAAGATGGTCATTCCGTTCTCCATCACGGGCAACGACGTGGCACAAAATCCCAACATCTTCCAGGTATATCAGCCCCAAGCCCAACTCACAGAGAGCGCCATCCGCGCCTTTGTCGACCGCTTCTCGCAATACCATGCCGTGTTTATCGACTGCAACGATGCCAACAGCGACAAGGGATCCTTCACGTTTCCCTTGCGCAAACAGCTCGAAGCCAAAGGCATCAGCCATAGCATCACCAACCTGAACTCCTCCGACGCCATGTTTGCCAAGGCATTCAGCACCGCCAAGCCCAATGTGGTGGTGCTCAACACGGGGCGTTCGCCGCAGTTGAATACCGCTTTTGCCAAACTGGCGAAGCTCTCGGGCGTGAGCATTTCCCTTTACGGCTACACCGAATGGCTCATGTATGAGAAGTACGACCTGCAGAATTTCTTCAAGTACGACACCTATATTCCCTCGACATTCTACTACAACGGCGGTTTGAAAGACACACGCACCATTGTGACCAACTACCGCACGTGGTTCAAGGGCGACATGATGGAAGCCCTCCCCCGCTTCGCCCTCACGGGCTACGACCAGGCGATATTCTTCTTGCGCGGCTACCACGACCACGGAAAGAACTTCACGGGAGCCAAAGGTACGGTGGGCTACAAAGCACTCCAGACACCGCTCCACTTCAAGAAAGTGGGCAAGGGAGGCTATCAGAACGAGAGTTTCATGCTCGTGCACTACACGCGCTCGGGTGTCATCGAGTCGGTCAACTATTAAATCTGTCCATGAAACGCAAGAATACCATCTTCCGCATCCTCGCCATCAGCCTGTTGCTGACGGTCAGCACACAGCTATCCGCCCAGATAGGCAGCCACCGCAACGACCTCGCCGTGGGTGTGAACGGCGGCTACGTGATGAATTCGGTGGGCTTCGACCCCAAGGTGCCGCAAAACCAATGCGGTGGCATCACCGGCGGTCTCTCCGTCCGCTATGTCTGCGAGAAGTATTTCTCCACCGTCTGCTCCATCTATGCCGAGGTCAACTATGCACAGATGGGGTGGAAGCAGAAGATACTGACCACAGAAAACCAACCCGTCATCAACCCGCAAACAGGCTTGGCAGAAGCATATCAACGCACGATGAACTATGTGCAGATACCCGTCTTCGCCCATCTGGCATGGGGCAAGGAGCAGAAAGGTGTGCAGTTCTTCTTCCAGGCAGGACCCCAACTCGGCATCTTTCTGAACGAGTCGACCCAAGCCAACTACCCTCTTGATTCCCCCAACACATCCGACCGTTCCAACACCATCACCGCCCAGGAGACCATGCCTGTGGAGAAAAAGATCGACTACGGCATCGCCGCCGGACTGGGACTGGAACTGAGCTTCCCCAAGGTAGGGCACTTTCTGCTGGAAGGACGATACTACTACGGATTGGCGAACATCTACGGAAACTCCAAGAAAGACTACTTCGGCAAGTCGAACAACGGCACTGTCACCGTGAAACTCAGCTATCTCTTCGACTTGATGAAGACCAAAGACTAAGCATAAACCATAAAACTCAATACAATGTTTGAAAATCAACCGAAAGGTCTGTGGACCTTAGCACTCGCCAACACGGGAGAGCGGTTTGGCTACTATACCATGCTCGCCGTGTTTGCGCTATTCTTGGGTGAAAACTTCGGTTTCGATGCCGGCACGGCATCCGAGATCTACACGTGGTTTCTCACCGCCGTCTATTTCCTTCCGCTCTTTGGCGGCATGGCTGCCGACAAGTGGGGCTACAACAAGATGGTCATCGTCGGCATCCTCATCATGTTCCTCGGCTATTTCTTCCTCTCCATTCCGCTTGGCGGAGGGGCTATCGCCGTCGCTGCCATGGGAGCCGCCTTGCTCCTTGTGAGTCTTGGCACGGGTTTCTTCAAGGGCAACCTGCAGGTGATGGTGGGTGACCTCTACAACGACCCCAAGTATGCGCAGCACCGCGACTCGGGTTTCTCGCTCTTCTACATGGCAATCAATGTCGGTGCCCTCTTCGCACCTACCGCAGCCACCACCATCATGGCTTGGGCACAGAACGACCTTGGCTATTCCAAGGCTGACTCCTATCACTTCGCCTTCGCCGTGGCTTGTGTCTCTGTCATCGTTTCCATCCTCATCTATTTCTTGGGCAAGAAGACCTATCAGCAGGTGCTTTCTTCCGACAAGAAGAAGGATGCCGGCAAGCAGGAGGCTGTGGAGGAGATGAGTCCCGCCGAGACCAAGGAGCGCATCATCTGTCTCTGCCTGGTGTTCGCCGTGGTGATCTTCTTCTGGATGGCTTTCCATCAGAACGGTCTTACCCTCACTTGGTTCGCCGATGAGTTTACCGCACGCGAGGCTACGGGCTTGACGGGTATGGAGTTCAATGTGCTCAACCTGGTTTGGTGCATCTTCATGGTGTTCGGTATCTGTGGTTTGCTCTCTTCTTCCAAAGAGTCTACAAGCAAGGGCAAGTTGGTGAACGTAGCGCTCATCGTCATCCCTGCCGCCATCTTGGTTTATAACTATATCCAGCACGGCAATGACACCGTGGCTATCGACGCTCCCATCTTCCAGCAGTTCAACCCCTGTTTCGTGGTGGCTTTGACTCCCGTGAGCATCGCCCTCTTTGGTTGGCTGGGTCGCATCGGCAAGGAGCCTAAGGCTCCGGTGAAGATTGGCTTGGGTATGCTCGTGGCTGCCGTGGCTTATCTCCTGATGACGGTATCGAGCCTTGGCTTGCCTGCCACCGACCACCCCAATCATGTGGCTAACGTGACACCAAACCTCTTGGTGGGTACTTATCTCATCCTCACTTTCGCTGAGTTGCTGTTGTCGCCCATCGGTATCTCCTTCGTGTCGAAGGTGGCTCCTCCCAAGTACAAGGGTATGATCATGGGTGGCTGGTTTGTTGCCACTGCGTTGGGCAACAAACTCGTCTCCATTCCCGGTCACATGTGGGACATGCCCCTTCCGGTGGTATGGGGCACGCTGATGGTCGTCTGTCTGCTTGCCGCCCTGTTCATCTTCTCCATTATCAAGAAGCTGAACAAAGTAAGCTAAAATTGCGAACTCCATAAGATTGAGAGCCGTATCCCCCCTGCAAAGGGCGCTGATACGGCTCTTTTTTGTTTTAGATGGTCGTATGAATTGGACAAAAATAAACTCCTGCTTATCCATCCACTACACTCATCGGGGGAGTCGTTCCGCAAGGCACGGCTCCCCCGACAGCGTTTCATAAACTTTATCCATAATATTATAAGGTGGGAAACGGCAAAAGGGCGTAACTTTGCAGCACAAACCAAAAGACATGGAAACAACAAAGAAAAATATTCCCGTGCTCGGCATGGGGTGTGCCGCCTGCTCTGCCAAGGTGGAACAGGTGTTGCGCGGCATGGAAGGCGTGCAGAAGGCTTCGGTCAGCCTGCCGGGACGCGCCGCCCTCGTGGAATTCAATCCCGACATCGTAACGCTCGACGCCATGAAGCGCCGGGTGCAGGATGCCGGCTACGACCTGGTGATCGACGACACTGAAAACGTGGAGCACATCGAACAGCATGCCCTCCAACAACTGCAGCGCAAGGTGGCAGGCTCATGGTGCTTCGCCATCCTGACCATGTGCGTGTGCATGGGATGGGTGAACGTGGGCGGCAAGCAATCTGCCGACCAGACGATGTTGCTCCTCGCCCTGTTCAATATGGCATGGTGCGGACGCCAGTTCTTCGTGCATGCCTGGCGGCAACTGCTGCACCGCTCTGCCTCGATGGACACCCTCGTGGCACTGAGCACGGGTGTGGCTTTCCTGTTCAGCGTGTTCAACACCTTCTGGGGCGACCATTTCTGGAGCCGCTACGGCATCGTTCCCCACACCTACTACGACGCTTCCGTGATGATCATCACCTTCGTGCTCACAGGGAGATTGCTCGAAGAACGTGCCAAGCATGCCACTGCCTCTGCCATCAAACGACTCATGGGGCTGACGCCCAAGACGGCACGGTTGGTCACCACAGACGGCTATGTGGACGTAGCCATCGTCTCTTTGGAAAAGGGCGACATGGTAGAAGTGCGTGAAGGAGAGAAAATACCTGTCGACGGAACCGTGCGCAAGGGCGAAGCCTATATCGACGAAAGCATGATCAGCGGCGAACCTACCCCCGTAAAGCGCACAGCTGGCGACCGTATCTTGGCTGGCACGATGGTGAAAAAGGGCATCGTGACATTCCGTGCCGACAAGGTGGGCAAAGACACCATGCTCTCGAACATCATCCGGATGGTGCAGGAGGCACAGGGCTCTAAGGCTCCCGTGCAGCGGGTGGTAGACCGCATCGCCCTCGTTTTTGTGCCGGCAGTGATGCTGGCGGCGTTGCTCACCCTCGGCATCTGGCTGCTCTGCGGCGGCATGGCTGTGCTGCCTCGTGCCGTGGTGTCGGCAGTATCTGTGCTGGTCATTGCCTGTCCGTGTGCTATGGGACTCGCCACACCGACAGCGCTCATGGTGGGCATGGGCAAGGCTGCACAGATGAATGTGCTCATCAAGGATGCCGTCGCCCTCGAAAACATGCACCGCATCGATGCACTCGTCATCGACAAGACCGGCACGCTGACCATTCCCGACAAACAGGTGGACTTCACCCAAGCCGACAGCCTCAGTCTGGAGGAGCGCGAGACGCTCAAGCCTCATGCCCGCGAAGCCATGAAGCTGTTGGAAGCCATGGGCATCACGGTCTATATGATGAGTGGTGACAAGGAAGAGGCGGCACGCTACTGGGCGGAAAAAGCCGGAATAACTCACTATCGGAGCAAGGTTTTGCCGCAAGACAAGGAAGACATGGTGGAACGCTTGCAGAAAGAAGGACACCACGTGGCGATGGTTGGCGATGGCATCAACGACTCACAGGCATTGGCATTAGCGGATGTGAGCATCGCCATCGGCGACGGCACAGATATCGCCATGGATGTGGCACAAGTGACGTTGATGGGAAACGACCTGCGCCGCATAGCTGACGCCATCAGGTTGTCGCGCCGTACAGTAGGTACGATACGCCAAAACCTGTTTTGGGCCTTTGCCTACAACGTGGTCT
This sequence comes from Lachnospiraceae bacterium, assembly GCA_963654295.1. Taxonomy (GTDB): domain Bacteria; phylum Bacteroidota; class Bacteroidia; order Bacteroidales; family Bacteroidaceae; genus Prevotella. The sequence continues at coordinate 12,504 of CAVJZZ010000038.1, forward strand.
GCATCCCCCTTGCGGCAGGCTTACCCGTGCTCTTCGGCTGCGATTTCCAGATCACCCCAATGTGGAGCAGCGCACTGATGGCGCTGTCGAGCGTAAGCGTTGTGCTCAACAGTCTGCGGCTGAAACGATAGTCACTTTCCCTTGCTCAGCCACAATCCAACGAAGGTGATCAGTCCGTTGAGCATGAGCAGTTCGTAGCCGAACCTGTAATCGGTCAGGCATCCCGTCACTTCTTCGAGCACGAAGCACAGCACGGGTGATGCCACGCATATCCAGGGTACCCTGCGGTCGCCCACCTCACGGCGTGTAAACATGCCGAAAGCGAACAGACCGAGCAACGGACCGTAGGTATAGGAGCACAGGGTGTAGACGGCATCGATAACGCTGGTGGAGTTGACCAGGCGGAACAGCAGGATGAAAATCACAAAGAGCGCTGCCACAAACAGGTGGACACGACGGCGCAAACGTTCGTCATTGCCGCGCTCGCAGATGTCCACACAAAAGCTGGTGGTCAGAGCTGTCAGGGCAGAGTCGGCACTGGAGAACGACGATGCCACGATGCCCACGGTAAAGAACACGACGACCGCATCACCCAAGCGCCCCGTGGCTGCAAACATGGTCACGAGATTGTCGCTTTCTGCGGGCAGCGCGACGCCTTGTTGCTGAGCCAACTGCACGAGCAATACGCCGAGCGAAAGAAACAACAGATTAGCGGGTACAAACGCCAGACCATAGGTACACATGTCTTTCTGTGCCTCGCGCAGTGTGCGACAGGTCAGGTTCTTCTGCATCATATCCTGGTCCAGCCCTGTCATCACGATAACGATGAATATACCACTGAGAAACTGCTTCCAGAAGTTCTGCCTCGACATCCAGTCGTCGAACACGAAAATACGGCTATGACTGTCGCCGACAATCGCACGCACCGTGCCTGCAAAGTCAAGATGCAAGGCTCCTGCCACACCAACAATGATTAGAAACAAAGCAATAAACATGCAGAGCGTCTGGAACGTGTCGGTCCACACCAGAGTCTTGATGCCACCCCGGCGTGTGTATAACCATATCAACGCCACCATCACCAACACGGTCAGCACGAAAGGTACGCCGAGCGCATCGAGCACGAACCGCTGCAGGATGATGCACACCACATAGAAGCGCACTGCCGCCCCCGTCATCTTCGACAGCATAAAGAATGCGGCACCCGTCTTGTAGGCGTGCCTTCCCAACCGCCGGTCGAGGTAGGTGTAAATCGTGGTCAGGTTCATGCGGTAGTAAACGGGCAGGAGCACAAAAGCCACCAAGGCGTAGCCCACCACAAAACCAAGGCACGTCTGCAGATAATTCATGTCGACGCTCATCACCATGCCGGGCACCGACACAAACGTAATGCCCGAGATGCTTGCACCAATCATGCCGAACGCCACCATATACCAGGGCGAACGGCGATTGCCGCGAAAGAAGGCATCGTTGTCACTACGTCGTGAAGACAAACGGCTCACGGTCATGAGCACCAGGAAATAGACCAAAAGGGTTATTATAATCAGCATAAACAGGGTTTGTGTGAATACCTATACAATAACTCCCGCTCTCGCTTTTTATTGCATTCCGCCCATCGTTTTCCGCTTTCCTATCCACTGAAAACCAAACTTGCGCCTTGCCGAATGTTGTCGGCAAGGCGCAAGCCTTTATTTTACATCACTTGTTTCTGTGAAGAGGTTGACTATCTCGCCACCTTCAGCACACGTGGGCTGATGCCCCTACCCTCCACCTTGACGATGGCTATGCGCTGAGCGATGCCGGCAAGCGGCATGCGCGGTTGGGCAATACGCTGGCTGGCGAGGAGCGAGCCGTCGGTGGCATAGACATAGAGTTTGCCGCCCAGGGCATTGTCGCTCACGGTGATGCAGTCTGCGGCACGATCGTAGCCCACAGTGGGGGCAGCTACCGTCACCTTGCCGACAGACGTCACAAATCCGCCTTCGATGGTCTCGCCCATCAAACTGGCGAGATAGGCTTCAAGGGCGGTATAGCCCTCGCTGTTCACCTTGTTCTGGTCTGCCACGTTGGGATCCAGTCCGTGATTGCGTTCCCATTCGTCGGGCATGCCGTCGCCGTCTGTATCGACAGGAGCCGTCCAGTCGGTAGGCAAATCAACGAAGCCCTCGCAGTCTGCCTCGGTATCAATGATGCCCGAAGTGGTGCCCAGGGTTGCGCCGCCATACTCTGACACGCCCGTGCGAGCCTCTTCTACCACGCGGCGTTCCACCACGTCGCGGTTCACCGTGCCCACATGGGCAAGCACATACTGATAGGCATCCTCGGCAGAAAGCACGTCGGTGAGCATATACTGATAGGGGTCGTAGCTGCCCACAGGACCGCTCACGGCATATTTGTAGTAGGCATGCTGGGGCACGATGCGCTCGTCCACGCGTATCTGACTGAGCGAATAGGTCTCCGCACTCATGGCTGTCCAGTTGTCGGCATTGGCTATGGCATCGCCTTCAATCACATTGCCGCTCACATACCATTGTGCCGGTGCCCACGAGGTGGCGCCGTCGCGTGCGTAGCTGGAATTGACAAACTTGACACCGGTCTTGTTCGATGCGTTGCCGGGCTTGTAGTAGTTGCCGATGAAGTTGCACTCATGGGCTGAGTTCAAACCGTTGTAGGAACTGATGGCTGCCGTATTCTCTCCGCCGTAGCATCCGCCGCTCTTGCCGAAGTTGTAGTTCACGTTGTTCACATATTCCATAAACACCACGCAGTCTTCACCGCGTGCGCCGTTGATGCGCGGACTGCGTGACTGGCAGTCGGCAAGCAGGTTGCGGCAGTAGGTGGCAGGTGAACCGCCCCACTGGGTGCCGTAGCCGCGCACGCCCTTGGCATGCCCTGCATTGTAAAGTCCCTCATGCACGATGCTGTTCTGCACGGTGAGGAAGTGGCAGTCTTGCGTGTTCATGTTCTCTTCCATAGACCAGCCGAACGCGCAGTGGTCGAAGATATAGTTGTTGCAGTTCTCCACGCCCAGGGCCTGGTCTTGCAACTTGTCGCCGTTCACGTCTTTCTGTCCGGCACGGAAGCGGACATTGCGCACGATGAAGTTTTCCGAGCCGCCAAGGTTCACCTTGTTACGGATGATGGAGATGCCTTCTCCCGGTGCGGTCTGTCCGGCGAGGGTCCAGTCGGCACGGCTGATGCGGAGCGCCGACTGAAGGACGATGTTGCCGCTCACAGCAAACACAATGGTGATGGGTTCGTTCTTATACTGGCTGAACGCCCAGCGCAGCGTGCCCTCACTGCCGTCATCGGCAAGTTTGGTCACCGTCACCACCTTGCCGCCACGACCGCCTGTGGTATACTTGCCGAATCCTTCGGCTGTCGGGAATGCCTTGAGACGTTGTGCGTCGGCAGCCTTCACGAGGTTGCTCACCACGCCTTGGCGCGACACGGCACGCACGCTGTATGCCGCATTGTCGTCAGCCGCCTTGGTCACAGAGGGTTTGTCGGTGAAGCAGAGGAAGCTGCCGTCCTTGTAGACCAGGTAGCCTGCCGCCATGTCGTCACTTTCCCACGATATCTCGGTGGGGGCAATCACGAAGTTCATCGGAGCAGCCGCACCGCGCAGCACCTTGGCATAGTCGAACGGCACGTCGGAGTATTTACCGAAGAGGAAATCGGGGTTCATATAGGCTTCCACCTCACTGTCGGTGGCTTGATGACTGAACGTAGCACGCCCCGTGACATCGGCAAGCGTGCCGTCGACATTCATATTCTTGTATTCATAGAGCGACGCACCTGTCTCGTTGCCGTTCCATGCCTTCCATCCGAGCGTGTTGATGTGTGTGCCGAGCTTGCACTGTAAGAACATGGCTCCGCTCTTCTCGCCCCACGGACGACCCAGGTAGTAGTCGCCTGCGTTCACGCCTTCTGCGGCAGTCACCGTGCAGTTGCGGAAGAACAAGCCTGGATAGAACGCTGTCTGACTGAGTTGGGGATTGAGCACCTGTGTCATCGGCATGCCAGACGAGGCTGGCGCGGTGATATAGCCGCCGCCCTTCACACAGTGCAGCTCGCATCCCTCGAACCATTCGAGTCCACCGTCGTAGATGAAGTCGGTAGCTCCCTCGATGGTGCAGTTGGAGAAATAGCCGCGGTTGCCTACATTGGCTTTATAGGTGTCCTGGTAGCCACTCAACGTGCAGTGGCTGAACACGTGGGCATCGGCATTGGTATAGAGAGCCTCGGCTTGTCCCACGTTGCCGCTGGTGTTGCGGATAGTGAGGTTTTCGGCATAGAAGCACGGGGTGAAGACATTGAGTGCCGCACAGTCGAGATAGGTGTTGCTCTCGTTGCCCGCGCCACGGCTCACACTCGAAGTGAGGATGGTCTGGTCACGGTCTTCGCCTACAAGACTGATAAACTTGCCGTGTGCGCCTTTCGTTCCGGCGTAGACGTTTTCCTCATACACGCCCTTGCGCACATAGATGATGCCGCGCGATCCGTCTGGCACGGCGTTGATGGCATCCTGTATCTTGGTGTAGTCGCCCGTTCCGTCTTGCGCCACGGTGAGCAGCACCACGGGTGCAGTCTCGTCGGGTGCGGTCTTCTGGTCGGTGTCGTCATCGCCGAGATCGCTGATGGTGCCCACATCAGCAAGGGGATGTTCCTTGGCATACTGGGCTTGGTCGGCAGTGATCTCATTGCCGAAGATCTGTATCTTGTGCACACGCGGCGCCTGTTTCTGTGCCAAGGGGGCATAGCCTTGGTCACGATAGGCTTTCGAACCATCGGCTTTCAGCACGGGATTGTCGGGGTCGTCGCCGTCCCACACTCGCCAGCGCAGCGACACATCGCTTGCATCAATGACATTTTCCATGAAATAGCCTTGGTCGCTGAATACGGTGTAGCCTTGTTTCTGCGACTCGGATCCCATCCACACGAGGGGTTTCCAGTCGCCGTCGCCCACCTTGTAATCGCACTTGATGCCGCGTCCCCACGAAGTGGAAGACCATGACCACTGCACACGCTCCACATAGGGGATGTGGTCTATCTCCATCCATCCGTGTTGCGACACGCTGTCGAGGGCGGCATCACGGCACATCTGCACGAATCCTGCCTCGCCGTAGGTGGGTTTTCCGTCGGTGCCATAGGTGATGTTGTCTTCCAAATAGGTCGTATGACCTGTGGCTGTCCAGTTGTTATATCCCCATGTACCGTTGCCGCTCGCCTTTTCACCGACATAGTATTGTCGGGAAAACGCTGCGGTAGCACCGCCATGACCGTCTGCCGACTTCTTGTTGGCGAACGTGCAGTTGTGAAACAGCACGGGATAGGTGACATTGCCCGATGGGTTGGCGGCTATCTGCTTGACGAGGTTCACATATCCGCCGTCGGAATAAGAGGGGCAGTCGCGCCCTGTTGTGCCCTTCCACGTGTCGGGCCAGACAAGGTCGCTGAAGTTGATGTCGATGACTTTGGGACAGGTGGAACTGTTGCTCCACGCTGCCACGACCGCATCGGGGTCAAGGCTTCCCTCGATCTTCGACCACGAAGGTTGGGAGAAACCGGCAAAGAGGCACAATGCGCCCAATAGCTTGGTAGGTTTGTTCATTGTTATGTTCAGTTTTGGTTTTGGTACATTGATTATATCATAATACGCAGTTGGCGTAGCTTTCACGGCAGTTTATGTTATATATCACGCAAAGGTAACGAACAATCAGCGATCTGCCAACTTTTCATGACAAAAAGGTTGGAGATAAGGATAAATATTGCTACATTTGTAGCGCAAACCCTTAAAGTACTGAAAACATGAAGAAACAGAAACGCTATCTACTCGACGAAAGCCAGATACCGGAACAGTGGTACAACATCCAGGCAGACATGCCCAACAAGCCCCTGCCGCCGCTCAACCCGCAAACCAAGCAGCCGATGAAGGCAGAAGACTTGGCGCAGATCTTCAATATGGAGTGTTCCAAGCAAGAGCTTGACACAGAACATGCGTGGATCGACATTCCCGAGGAAGTGAGAGACCAATACACCTTCTACCGTTCCACTCCGCTGGTGCGTGCCTACGCCCTTGAGAAGGCTCTCGACACACCGGCTCACATCTATTTCAAGAACGAGAGCGTAAACCCGCTCGGCTCCCACAAGATCAACTCCGCCATCCCACAGTGCTACTACTGCAAGAAGGAGGGCGTGACCAACGTGACCACGGAAACGGGCGCAGGACAGTGGGGCGCCGCCCTTTCTTACGCTGCCAAGATATTCGGACTGGAGGCTGCAGTCTATCAGGTGAAGATCACGATGAAGCAGAAGCCCTACCGTTCTATCGTGATGCGCACCTTCGGTGCCACGGTCGAGGGTTCTCCCTCCATGTCTACACGCGCCGGCAAGAACATTATCACCCGCGACCCGATGAACCCCGGTTCGCTCGGCACCGCCATCTCGGAGGCTGTCGAACTGGCCATGCAAACCCCGGGATGCAAATATACGCTCGGTTCTGTGCTCAACCATGTGGCTCTCCACCAGACGGTCATCGGTTTGGAGGCTGAAAAGCAGATGGAGATGGCTGAGGAATATCCCGACACGGTCATCGCTTGCTTCGGCGGAGGAAGCAATTTCGGCGGCACGGCATTCCCCTTCATGCGCCATACCATTCTCGAAGGAAAGAAGACGGAGTTTATTGCTGCCGAACCTTCAAGTTGTCCGAAGCTGACACGAGGCAAATTTGAATACGATTTCGGCGACGAGGCTGGCTACACGCCCCTACTTCCGATGTTCACCCTCGGTCATGAGTTCAAGCCTGCCAACATCCATGCCGGCGGACTCCGCTATCATGGCGCGGGCATGATTGTGTCGCAGCTGCTCAAAGACGGCTACATGCACGGCGTGGACATCCCGCAATTGGAGAGCTTCCAGTCAGGCATACTCTTCTCGCGCACCGAGGGAATCATCCCTGCACCGGAGAGTTGCCACGCCATCGCTGCCACCGTGCGCGAAGCCTTGAAGTGCAAAGAGACGGGCGAAAAGAAGACAATTCTGTTCTGCCTCTCGGGGCATGGCCTCATTGACATGCCTTCTTACGACAGTTATCTGAGCGGCGACCTGCAGAACTACGACATCTCTGACGAGGAGATACAGCAGTATCTGAAGCAAGTGCCGAAGATCATGTAAGCCTCATCAGATACGCTACACACACCGACGCCCGAGGTCTATAAAACGATACGTCCCCGCTACAAGCCTTTGTCTGTAACGGGGACGTACTTATATAATATAGGTGATTAACCTTTCAGGTTTTTCAGATATTTGTCTGCCTCGATGGCTGCGCGGCAACCGCTGGCTGCAGCGTTGATAGCCTGGCGATAGTGGGGGTCTGCCACGTCGCCGGCGGCAAAGACACCGGGGATGTTGGTGCATGGGCTCACGCCGTCGGTCTTGATATAACCCTGTTCGTCGGTTTCTACCCACTCTTTGAACACATCGCTGTTGGGCTTATGACCGATGCCGAGGAAGAAACCGTCGATGGCAATGTCGAACTTCTCCTCGTCTGCCTCGCCCTTGCGCTTTACGAGATGGGCACCTTCCACGCCGTTCTCGCCGAAGAGACCGAGAGTGTTGGTCTCGAAGAGCACTTCGATGTTTTCTGCCTTCATCACACGCTTCTGCATCACGTCGCTGGCACGGAGGAACGGTTTGCGTACGATGAGATACACTTTCTTTGCCAATCCTGCCAGATAGAGGGCTTCTTCGCAGGCTGTGTCACCACCGCCTACTACGGCTACCACTTTCTTGCGATAGAAGAAACCGTCGCAAGTGGCACAGGCAGACACGCCTTCTCCCTTGTATTTCTCTTCATCGGCAAGTCCGAGATACTTGGCAGATGCTCCGGTGGCGATGATCACGGTGTCGGCTTCCACTTCCTTGCCCTCATCTGTGGTGAGCACATAGGGAGCCTTGCTGAAGTCTGCCTTCACGATGACACCATCGCGCAGGTCAGTGCCGAAATATTTGGCCTGCTCCTGCATGTTGGTCATCAACTCGTTGGCGTCGATGCCGGTGGGGAAACCGGGGAAGTTTTCTACCATTGTGGTCTGGGTGAGCTGTCCGCCCGTCTGGAGTCCACAATACTCCACAGGGTGCAAGTTGGCTCTCGATGCGTAAATGGCTGCCGTATATCCGGCTGGGCCGCTGCCGATGACGAGGCAGCTGATATGTTCTCTTTCCATGATGTTCGTCGGGTTATTCTGCCAGCAGCGTTTCTATCTGCTTCTTGATATTGTCGATACTCTCCGTAGGCTCGAAGCGGGCGATAACCATGCCGCGCTTGTTGGTGAGAAACTTGGTGAAGTTCCACTTGATGTCTGCCTTGCTCTTGTAGTCGGCGTCTTCCTTGGAAAGGAGTTCGTCGAGCACGGGTGTGAGCTTATGGTCAGGGTCGAAGCCGGCAAAGCCTTTCTGCTCCTGCAGGAATTTATAGAGGGGGTCGGCATCGGGACCATTCACTTTCACCTTCTTGAAACGTGGAAACTCGGTGCCATAGTTCAGCTTGCAGAACTGATGGATAGACTCGTCGGTGCCGGGAGCCTGTGCGCCAAACTGGTTACAGGGAAAGTCGAGCACTTCAAATCCTTGTGCATGATAGGTCTCGTAGAGCTTTTCGAGTTCCTCATACTGGGGAGTGAAGCCGCACTTAGTGGCGGTGTTGACGATGAGCAGCACTTCGTTGGCATACTCTTTCAATGATACTTCTTTACCTTTTCTGTCTTTTACAGAGAAATCGTATACAGTTCTCATTTGTGTTTTATGTGTGTGTACTATGTATTTCTTATGTGTGCAAAGTTAATCAATTAAATTGGAAAAGAAACCAAAGTTTTCTTCTTTTTAGGAAAACCCTACAGCTTTTTGCCCTTCCTCGTCATCACCATGCAAGTCACAAATGCCAAGAGCAGCATCAATGCCAGTAGCATAAAGGCATGCTGGGAGCCTACTGCCGTAGCCTCGTTCATCATATCACCTCACTTCCCATCCGTCTATCGTCCCCGTCTCTGATGAGAAATTGCAGCCGACGAGGTGGATACGCTTGGTGCTCGCCTCATACTCGCGGGCATAACCCTTGGCCTTGATTTGTTCAATGGCAGCATCGGCGGAGCCGTCGAGCTTGAACTCGAAGATATAGACATCCTGGGAGGTTTCCACGACGCAATCCACTCTGCCCTCGCTCTGCTCCTTCTCGATGAAAATGGTGTAGGAGCTGATCATGCGGAGGATGAGATAGAAGGTGTACTGAAAGTATCGCTCCTTCTCTCGCTCATCGTCCTTACGCCGCTGGCTGTATGGGATGCTCGCCAGGAAGGACGTGAAGAGTTTCTTGAGCAGTTCAAGGTCGCCGCTTTCCATGGCATTTATCACTTGTACGACCCAAGCGTCGGGCGACTCCTTCGGATGGAGGTAGCTGGTGGCAAGCAGGGTGACTAACCCACGGCGCACCTCATCGTTGGGGAAATCCAAAAGGTAAGAGTTCGTTAGTCGGTTGAACTTCTTGATGGTGAGATAGCCGCTCTGGTAAATCATGGGGAGGGGAGCCTCCGTGTCTGCCTTGTAATCCACGAATTGACTTGTGGGGTAATACTTGCCCACCAGTTCGTTCAGGTTCTCGTTGCAATGCGCCAAAAGGCGGACGAGATAGGTGGGCGACCCTGTCTTGAACCAATAGTCGTCTATCCACATCTCGTTGAAGGCACGGAGCACGCTGAATGGATTGTACACGCCTATCAGCCGGCGACTGAAATGATAGCCGTCGAACTGGCGCTTGAGCTTGGCTTTCATCTCCTCCTCGGTAAACTCATACTCCACTGCCATTTCCTTGATTTGCTCCTTGAAGACGGTATGAAGCTCTTCCTCAGTGATGCCGAGCAGAGTGTCGTAACGGGCGGAGAGGCTGATGTCGTCGGGCTGGTTGAAACCGCTGAACACGCTCACCTGCGAGAACTTGGTGACACCCGTGAGCAACACGAACTGCAGATGCTCGTCGGCGGCCTTGAACACGGAGTAGAAGCCCTTTAGTATCTCTCGATTCCAATCCTCTATTTTCCGTTTCTGTCCATCGACAGTTGTCTCAAGTCCAGTGTCCAGCACGTCGAGCAAAGGCTTGTCGTACTCGTCCACCAAGACCACCGCCCTTTGCCCCGTCTTCTCGTGGGCTGCTTGCAGCACATGGCAGAATCTATCGCCGAGTGCACCTTGGAAAGAACTTTTCCCATAGATAGCCTCCTGCGCTTCGACAAACCCTGTCAAGCTCTTCTCCAGTTCGCCTCCGTTGGTGAAGTTCTTGCCGTTGAAGTCGATATGGAACACGGGGTATTCTTTCCATTCCTTCTCCAGTCCCTCCATGGCGAGTCCCTTGAAAAGTTCCTTTCTACCCTGGAAATAACATTCGAGGGTAGACACAAGCAACGACTTTCCAAATCGCCTCGGACGACTCAGAAAGTAGATGTTGCCACTGTGGACCAAGTCGTAAATCATCTTGGTCTTGTCAATGTAGAGATAGCCCTCATTGACGATTTTGTCGAAACTTTGTATGCCTATAGGATATTTCATGTTGCAAAGCTACAATAATTTTTCCAATATGCAACGAATTTCAGTATTTCCTATACTTTTTTCCGTAATATTGATAAGGTCTTTCGCAAGAAAAGCATGTAATTTTGCAACCGACTACAAACATTATCGAATTATATAACTTCATAAAAATGATGCTTAGAAAGATTAGACTCACCCTGGCCATCTTCTTCTTTGCCCTCATCACGCTGCTGTTCCTCGACTTCACGGGCACGCTGCATGGGTGGCTCTCCTGGATGGCCTCCATTCAGTTCCTGCCGGCACTGCTGGCACTCCATTTCGTGGTAATCGCCGCATGGGTGGCGATTACCCTTGTCTTCGGACGCATCTACTGCTCCGTCATCTGTCCGCTGGGCGTGATGCAGGACGTGGTGTCGTGGCTCAGCGGCAGGAGAAACAAGAGGCGCAAACGTCTTCGTTTCTCTTATTCTCCCGCCAAGCGATGGCTGAGATATGCGATGCTCGCCGTCTTCATCGTGGCATGGGTGGCTGGCATCGCGGCAGTGCCGGCGTTGCTGGCTCCCTATAGCAGCTACGGTCGCATCGCCCAGAACCTCTTCCAACCCGTCTATCTGTTAGGCAACAATGCCCTGGCCTATCTTTCCGAACACATGGCGAGCTATGCTTTCTATGGTCGTGAGGTGTGGATCCGAAGTTTGCCTACTTTCCTCATCGCCGCCCTCACCTTTATTATATTGGTGGTGCTGGCATGGCGCAACGGCCGTACCTATTGCAACACCATCTGCCCCGTGGGCACCGTGCTGAGTTTCTTCGCCCGCTTCTCGTGGCTGAAGGTACGCATCGACGAGGAGAAGTGCGTAGGCTGCGGACTCTGTGCCAAGGGATGCAAGGCAGCCTGCATCGACGTGAAGCATCACAGCATAGACTATTCCCGGTGCGTGGTCTGCGGCGACTGCCTCGACAACTGCCATAAGAATGCCTTGCACTTTGGACATGAAGAGCGAAGAAAGAAGAATGGCCATGCTGCTCCAGATGCATCACATACTCCCGACGCTGGGCGACGCTCTTTCTTGCTCGCCACGGCGATGGCAGCCACGACGGCAGCCCTGGCACAGGAGAAGAAGAAGGTGGATGGCGGACTTGCCGCCGTCACCCAGAAAGAGCCTTTCAAGCGCAGTACCCCCATCACGCCCCCAGGCTCGCTCTCAGCCCAGAACATGGCGCGCCACTGCACGGCTTGCCAGCTCTGCGTGGCGGAATGTCCCAACGACGTGCTCCGTCCTTCCACTGACCTGATGAAGCTGATGCAGCCCACGATGTCGTATGAGCGTGGCTACTGTCGGTCGGAGTGCCATCGGTGCAGCGACGTTTGTCCTGCCGGTGCCATCAAACCCATCAAGAAAGAGGATAAGTCGAGCATCCAGATTGGTCATGCGGTGTGGTCGAAGAAGAACTGCATCGTATTCACCGATGGAGTGGAGTGCGGCAATTGTGCCCGCCATTGTCCCACAGGTGCCATCATGATGGTTTCGTCCGACCCGAAGGATGAGAACTCGCCCAAGTTCCCTGCCGTTGACCTGACCCGATGCATCGGATGCGGAGCCTGCGAACATCTCTGTCCTGCCAAACCATTCAGTGCCATCCATGTGGAGGGGCACGAAGTACATAAATACATTTAAACGTAAGATATGAAACAAGAACTCAATAGACGAGACTTCCTCAAGACCCTCGGTGCCGGTGCGGTAGCGAGTTCGGCCCTTCTTTCTGCCTGCAAGGGCAAGGGCGGTGAGATGAACGCCAAGGGCAACTACCAGGAGCCTCCCGTTGGGAAGATGACCTATCGCGTCAATCCCAACACGAAAGATAAGGTGAGCATCCTCGGCTACGGTATGATGCGACTGCCTGTGAAGGGCGGCGGAACGGGACGTGAGAACCCCGACGCAGAACTCGACCAGGAGATGATCAACAAGCAGATAGACTATGCGCTGGAGCATGGTGTCAACTATTTCGACACCTCTCCTGCCTACTGCCAGGGCAAGTCGGAGACTGCCACGGGCATCGCCCTCCATCGCCATAACCGCAAGGACTATCTCATCGCCACCAAGCTCTCCAACTTCGACCCTGCCACATGGTCCACGGCTGCATCCAAGGAGATGTTTGAGAACTCGCTGAAGTATCTGCAGACCGACTATGTGGATTATCTCTTGCTCCACGCCATCGGCATGGGCGAAGACGGCATGAAGGATTTCTATGGCAGATACATCGACAACGGCATCCTCGACTGGCTCGTGGAACAGAAGAAGAAGGGGCGCATCCGCAACCTCGGCTTCTCTTACCATGGCGACATCAAGGTGTTCGACCTTGCCCTGAAATGGCACGACGAAGGCAAGTATCACTGGGATTTCGTGCAGATAGAGCTGAACTACCTCGACTGGAACTATGCCGATGAGATCAATCCTCGCAACACCGATGCCGTCTATCTCTATGGCGAACTAAAGAAACGAGGAATTCCCGCCGTCATCATGGAGCCGCTCTTGGGTGGACGACTCGCCAATGTGCCTGATGCCATCATCGCCAAGATGAAGGCACGCGAGCCGGAGAAGAGTGTGGCGAGCTGGGCTTTCCGATTTGCCGGCACGCCCGATGGCGTGCTCTGCGTGCTGAGTGGCATGAGCTATATGGAGAACCTGAAGGAGAACCTCTGCACCTACAGTCCGCTGAAGCCGCTGACCCAGGAGGAGGATGCCTTCCTGATGGAGATAGCCAACGACATCTACAATCTGAACACCGTACCCTGCAACGAGTGCAACTACTGCATGCCTTGCCCTTACGGTCTCAACATCCCTGCCATCTTCTCGCACTACAACAAGTGCATCAAGGAGAGCAACATGCCCAACAAGGGCGAGCAGGATCCCGACTATCGCCGTGCCCGCCGCGCCTTCCTCATCGGTTACGACCGAAGTGTGCCCAAGCTCCGTCAGGCGAGCCACTGCGTGAAGTGTGGCAAATGCATCCCCCATTGTCCGCAGCGCATCCAGATACCGGATGAGCTGGAGAAGATAGACCAGTTCGTGGAAGGACTGAAGCTCAGCAGTGACAAACTTTAGGTGTGTTGGATTTCGAAATACCGTTAGATAGAATGGAACAAATCAAGAAAATGCTGCGCGAGGGAAATCACTCGCTGGTGATAAAGACGAATGACGAGGAATTCTTCGCCTTCGACGGACGGGGCATCAGCGACTTGCTTCAACTGCAACAGAAAGCCCCCTCCCTCCTTGTCGGTGCAGAATTGGCGGACAAGGTGGTGGGCAAGGCAGCAGCTGCCCTCATGATATTGGGAGGCATCAAGGCTGTCTTTGCCGACACCATCAGTCTGCCAGCCCTGCAACTCTTTGCGTCGGCAGCACCCGAGATAGAGGTGAGCTACGCCAGCAAGGTGGAGTATATCGCCAATCGCACCCAGACGGGTTGGTGCCCGATGGAGTTGACGTGCAAGGATGCCCAGACTCCCGAGGAATGTTTGGAGAATGTGAAATCATTTTTAAAAGAAAGGAAATAGACTATATTTTAAGAAAGGAAAAAGACTATGACAGATTATACCGTAAGATTATACCAGTACAGTTATACGGAGGTGAAGACCTATCTCTTGGCCTGCGCCTTCGTCGTGGGCAATGTCGTGATGCCCCAACTCTTCCATGCCATCCCGCAGGGTGGCATGATATGGTTGCCCATCTACTT
>CAVJZZ010000039.1:0-26461 GCA_963654295.1 Lachnospiraceae bacterium
AACAAGGAGTGCTGTGAATCAGCACTTCATAACTTAAATATTTTCGAATGAAATGCTTGGAGAAAACATCTGCGCTAAGGGCAACGCGAGGACGCGTCGCCTACTACGGCAAGCAGTTCGAACAAGCGCTGATGCAGCATACGAACAAGCACTAATGCAACATACGAACAAGCACTAATGCAACAAACGAACAAGCGCTGATGTAGCATACGAACAAGCGCTGATGTAGCATACGAACAAGCGCTGATGTAGGAGTCGACGCGCCCTCGCGTCGACCTTTGCGCTGATGCATGGCGTGTCAAGCATTTCAAATAAGCTATTCGACAAGCACAAGGGCTGCGGCGAGGGCGCCGCGCCTCCTACATTAGCGCAGTGTAGTAGGCGATGCGTCCCAGCGTCGTCCCCAGCGACATAAAAACCACGACGTAGTCTCAAAGAAATCTCTCTCCCCACAAATCTGCCTCCAATGTTTTCAAAATATTAATGAAATTGTAGTCCCGCAAACTTGACGTTTTCACAAATATTATCTAACTTTGCATCAAAGAGATAACAACAACATTATTAACTTCAAAATTCCGTGATTATGAACAAAACTTTACGCTATTCACTAGTTTGTCTACTCACCCTCATTTGCGGATTTACATACGCTGATGAAGTGACATTCGATTGGAGTTCCGTTACCACAACATCATCTCCAAAAGAAGATGTCGTCTATACACAATCTCCCATCACGCTTACGTTCTCTAAAGGAAGTGGCACTAATATTCCTGCAGAGAATAAAGAAGGCTCTATTAGAATGTATAACAAAACAGAGGTTAACATCAAAGCCGCAGACGGAGACGTCATCAAGCATATTGAATTCACCGCTACAGGTTCCACCTATGGTGCAGACAAGCTGACCTTTAATGGTGTGGCTCTTAGCAACAGTTGGGACGCAACCGCCGTTACAAATGAAATGACACTCACAGCTACTAATGCATGCCGCTTCAAAAAAATCGTAGTAACATATGGTAAGTCGGACGGTAAAATTAAAGAAGCTGCAGGTCTTTCATTCAGTTCTTCAACCATTAATGTTGAAAAAGGTTCAGACTTCACCCCTCCAACTTTCAGTAAGTCCACCACAGCAGCAGTAACTTTCGCATCAGACAATGAAGATGTTGCCACAGTCAACAGCGATGGAACCATATCACTTGGCGGTAGCATAGGAAAAGCTGTCATCACGGCTAAATCTGAAGAGAACGATGACTATCAGGCTGGATCCGCCACATGCACCATAAACGTATTCTCATATTACAAATACAAGAAAGCAACCACCGTTACAAGCGGTAAGAAATATATTATCGTAGCTATCAATGGGGACACAAAGAAAGTGATGTATCCCCTCTCAAGTTCCAAAAGCTACGGTGATCCCTCTGCAGGAAATGTTACTATCAACGATGATGTGATTTCTTTGTCAACCCTCTATGACGACGACTTCTATGTAGAAGAAGCAGAAGGTGGATACACCATGAAAGATCCATACGGAAGATACATGTACAGGAAAGGCACTTATACCAACTTCAATGTACATGCCACTCCGTCTGACGCTTACGTTTGGACGATTGAGCCACAGAGCGACGGTACATTCAAAATTGCACTTGACGGATATTACATCCAATACACCACCAAGTTCAACTGCTTCAGCGAAGCACAGGAGAACGGAGTTATGCCTTGTCTCTTTGAGTTGACAGGAACCACCACCGGCATCACCACCATCAATTCCGACAAGGTGAACGACGGCAAGAAATACAACTTGAACGGACAGCGCGTTAGCGATGACTTCAAGGGCGTGTATATCATGAACGGAAAGAAATATTTGAGCAAGTAATATTGTACGGTGCGGCACATCGTCCGCATCTGAGTTCAGCCTCCGTTGCGACGTGTTATTTACTAAAAGACAGCACGTTACAACGGAGGTTTTTCATGTTTGAACGGGCGTGTACGCAAACGTATCGAAAACGTTTACGTAGTTTTAACATATAAAAGCGTTCAGCAGAAAATTTTTTATACTATCTTTGCAACCCGATAATAATACTGTAAAAAGGACCTATCCTATCTGAAAACCGTAAAAAGATTAACACAAGAGGTAATTTAGGTAATCGCCATTACAAAAACTATCTATACATTTGCAGCGAGAAAAAACCTTCAGGATACTCAGGTTCAATCATGCAGGATACAAAATCATTGGAAGGAATAACACCTAACTAAAATATGTAAATCAAAAATTATGTCTGTAAATTTGAAAAAAGTTCGAATTGCGCTGACATTGGTCTTGTTGTGTATAGCAACAGCCATCTCTGCGCAAACGATTTCCGGAACGGTCGTTGACCAGTCTGGAGAGAGTATTATCGGAGCTTCTGTCAAGGAGAAGGGCGCTGCACAAGGTGCGGTGACCGACCTCGACGGCAAGTTCACATTGAAACTCACCGGCAAGAGCAACCAAGTGGTTGTATCTTACATCGGCATGAAGCAGAAGACGGTGAACGTGTCGGGCAAAAGCACCGTAAACATCACCCTCGAAGAAGAATCGACAAGCCTCAACGATGTGGTTGTGATCGGTTATGGTACGATGAAGAAGAAAGACCTCACCGGTTCTGTAGCATCCGTATCTGCCAAAGACATCGCCAACGTACCTGTGTCGAGTGCTGCCCAGGCCATCCAAGGAAAGATGGCTGGTGTGAGCGTGATGCAGACCGAGGGTTCACCCGATGCTGACATCAAGATCCGTGTGCGTGGCGGCGGTTCACTCTCTCAAGACAATTCACCTCTTTATATTGTAGATGGATTCCCCGTGAGCAGCATCTCCGACATCGCCCCGAGCGACATCGAGTCGATGGACGTGCTCAAGGACGCCTCTTCTACTGCCATCTATGGTGCGCGTGGTGCCAACGGTGTGATCATCATCACCACCAAGAGCGGCAAAGAAGGCAAGGTGCAGGTGAACTTCGGTGCATCGCTCGGCGTGCGCAAGGTGAGCAAAGAGGTAGGTGTGCTCAGTCCTTACGAATATGCCAAGTATCAGTATGAGAAGAGCGGTGCAGATGCCGGCTATGGTTCATACGACGACCTTGACATCTGGAAATCGGTGAAAGGCAACGATTGGCAGGACGAGCTCTTCGGCCGCACTGGTTTGCAGCAGATATACAACCTCAGCGTGAGCGGCGGTTCGAAAGACACCAAGTTCAACGTGAGCTATTCACGCACGGACGACAAGAGCATCATGCAGGGTTCAGACTTTACCAAGGACAACATCAACGCCAAGTTGAACACCAACATCAACAAATGGTTGAAGATGGACTTCAATGCTCGCTTGAGCTATCAGGTGGTCAACGGTCTCGGTTCTGGCAGCGACACCAACGAGAGCAATGCCGCCAACTCTATCGTGGCACGTTCCATCATTTTCCGTCCTGTAGATCCCATCACCTCTTCATCCAATGATGACGACGACGACACCTCAACCAGCAACGACCCCTCGCCGCTTGCCCGTATGAACGATACCTACAAGCAGCAGCGCCGTTTCCGTCAGAACTACAACGTGGGTCTTACCTGGACTCCATTCAAGCACGTCACCTTCCGCAGCGAGTTCGGCTATGCCTTCTCGTTCGACAAGACCGACCAGGCATGGGGTTCCTTGGCAAGCAAGAACTCCAAGTTCGGCTATTCCGGTATGCCCCAGGTGCAGATCAGCCGCACCGACAACATGAACTGGCGCAACGCCAACACGTTCACCTATGACAACAAGAACGTGCTGACCAAGGGCGACAAACTCAACTTCCTGCTCGGTCAGGAGTGGTCCAGCTCACAAGACAAGGACTACGTGCAGACCTCTGTATCGTTCCCCACAACATTCACCTTGGACGAAGCCATGGCCAACCTTCAGGCAGGCACCGCCCTCCCCAGCGAATCAACCATCGGACGCAAGGACAACATGGCGTCGTTCTTCGGCCGTATCAACTATACCCTCTATGACCGCTACCTGTTCACGGTGACCATGCGTGCAGACGCCAGCTCCAAGTTTGCCAAGGGCAACCGCTGGGGCTACTTCCCATCTGCCGCCTTCGCATGGCGTGTGAGCGAGGAACCGTTCATGAAGAACACAGCCAGCTGGCTCTCTAACTTGAAAATGCGTTTGAGCTACGGTACAGCCGGTAACAACCGCATCAAGAGTGGTCTGAACGAGACCATCTATGAGATTAGCGGCGCCAGCTCGAAGAACCCCTCATTCGATAACACGGTCAACTCCATGCTCGAATACAAATGGATTGCCAACCCCAACCTGAAGTGGGAGACCACCATCACCCGTGACTTCGGTATCGACTACGGTTTCCTCCGCGGTCGCATCAACGGTACGTTCGACCTCTATTGGAACACCACCAAGGATCTGCTCATGGCTGCTACCATCAACCCGACATCAGGTTTCAGCACCCAATACCAGAACTTCGGTCAGACCTCCAACAAGGGTTTTGAGTTCGCAGTAAACGTGGTAGCCGTGGAGAAGAAGAACTTCGGTTTGAACTTCACCGCCAATATCTCCTACAACCGCAACCGCATCGACAAACTCGCCACTACCGCAGAGTATCAGACCTATGCTTGGGCAGGCTCTACCATCTCGAACAACGAGAACTTCAAGGTGGTTGAAGGCGGTCGCCTCGGCGAAGTGTGGGGCTACAAGCTGAGCGGCAATGGATTCTACACTGTATATGATGAGAAGACCAACCCAACAGGTGACCTGATCTGGGACGAAGCCAACTCTACATGGGCATTCCGCGATGCCAACACCAAGGACAACAGCAAGTCGCTCTTCGGCGGTTCGCTCGTTCCCGGTGGCATCAAGGTTGAATGTGATGAAGACGGCACTCCCAAGAAGCAGCGCCTCGGCAACACCGTGGCTCCATGGACCGGTGGTTTCGGTGTCAACGCGACATTCCACGGCTTCGACGCTTCCGTGTTCTGCAACTTCTCATTCGGCAACAAGCTCGTCAACGGTACCAAGTTGGCTTCCAGCTTCCGTTGGGGATCAAAGCCCAACTACAACGTGAACAGCGACTTCATGACCCGTTATACAGGTCTTGATGTGAACACTGGCGTAAACATCACCAGCAACTTCAAGACTGCCATCAAGGAATACGGCAGCGTGGAGAACGCCATTGCCCGTCTGAACGAAATCAACCAGAACGCAACCATTTGGAACCCGTCGGCAGTAAGCAGCATGGTGCTCACCGACTATGCAGTGGAGAACGCATCGTTCCTCCGCGTGCAGAACGTCACCTTGGGCTACACACTGCCCAAGAAGTTTGTGAATAGACTCGCCCTGACCAACGTGCGCTTCTACTTCACTGGCTACAACCTGCTCACCATCACCGACTACTCAGGCTCTGACCCTGAGACCGACACGAGCAGCAAGAAGAACCCCATGTGTCCGGGTATCGACTACGCCGCCTATCCAAAGAGCCGCCTCTATGTGTTCGGCGTAAACGTTTCATTCTAAAAAAGACAATCAACAATGAAAGCATATATAATCAAAGCGTTCCTTTTGGGCGGTGTGATGGTCGGTGCCACATCATGTGAAGACTTCCTCGACCAGACCTCTCTCTCGGAACACACGGAAGAAAACATATTCAGCTCTCCATACTATGTCAACCTTGAGTTGAACAAGGTGTATGGCGAAATGACCGAAGACGAGACCTACAGCAATCTCATGTCGTTCACCGTCACCGCCAACACAGACTGTGAACTGATTGATGCCAGCAAGTCTGCCACATCCAACACATTCTACGACAACAGCGAACGTGGTGCGATGAACTACAATGCCCAAGCCGACGGATGGAGCAAGTTGCCCACCGCATGGCAGAAGATGTATGTGGGCATCGAGTATTGCAACCGTCTGGTTGAGAATGTAGACAAGTATATCGGTAACGTATCAAGCTCCAACGCCAAGTTGCTCCGCCGCTACAGAGCAGAGGCCAAGACACTGCGTGCCATGTTCTACTACGATTTGGTGAAGAACTTCGGCGATGTGCCGTTCAAGTTGGAAGCCACAAAGTCTGACTTGAGCAACATCTACAACGGCAAGACAGACCGCGACGTAATCCTCGACAGCTTGATGAACGACCTCAACGATGCCATCGACGCTCTGCCATGGGTTGGCGAAAACAGCTATACCACCGAGCATGTGACCAAGGGTTATGCCCACGCTCTCTATGCCCAGCTCGCCCTGCAGCGTGCAGGATGGGCGATCCGTGAGAAAGACAAGTCGGCAGAAGGTTACATCACCGCTACCGACGGCAACAGTGATCCTACCTACCCTACCCAGCGTTGCAGCGATGCCGACCGCGAGAAATACTACAAGATCGCACTCGAACATCTGAGTGCAGTGGTGGCAAGCGGCAAGCACCAGCTGAACCCGAGCTTCGAGAACGAATGGTATTTGGTGAACCAGCGCACGCTCGACACCCAGTATCATGAGAATGTGTTCGAGATCGGCATGACGCTGAGCAAGTCGGGCGAACGCGGCTACACCATCGGTGTGCGCATCAACGGCTCGTCCGACCGCTATGGTCAGAAGGGCAACTCGTCTGGTAAGATCAAGACCACAGCTCCCTACTTCATGTCATTCAAGGACGGCGACACACGCCGCGACATCACTTGCGCTCCCTATCAGCTGAAGTCTACGAACAGCGGCAAGAACATCCAGGAGGATTTCGACAGCAATACTCCGTTCGGCATCTTCATCGGCAAATGGGATATCCGCAAGATGAGCGAAGAATGGAGACAAGCTGCCATCGCCACTACAGACAAGTGTCCTACCGGCATCAACGAAATCAAGATGCGCTACTCTTACCTTCTTCTGCTCTATGCAGAGGCTCTGAACGAGTTGAACGGTCCTGACGATGCTACGGGCGGAGCCGGTCTCACAGCCCGCCAGGCTCTTGCTGAGGTGCACACACGTGCCTTCGACAATGCGCACAAGTCTGAGGCTACAGCCTACATCAACGCCATTCAGGGCAAAGACGCTCTCTTCAATGCCATCGTGCAGGAGAACGCTTGGGAGCTCTGCGGCGAAGGCTACCGCAAGTATGACCTGGAGCGCTGGAACCTGCTGAGCCAGAAGATCGACGAGTTCAAGCAGACCTACCAGCAGGAGTTGGAAGACGGCGTTTATCCAAAGAACCTCTATTACAAGACCGTCACCGATACAGAAGGCAACGTGACCATCGACATGAGTTCCGTATGCTGGAAGGTGAGCGACGAGCCCTCCAACACTACCGGCTACAAGAGCCAGAAATGGTGGGGCACCGAGGCTACTGCATCTACCAAGAAGAATCTCGAAATGATCCTTCCCGAGATCAGTGCCGGACTGAACAGCACCGTGAAGAACAGATACCTCTTGCCTATCCCGGCTACGAGCATCTCCAACTCCAACCACGCTTACGAAAACTCATACGGTTTCTAACGCACAAAAGGATTATAAACAATGAAACTCAAGAATATATCAAACATAGCACTTTCAGGAGCATTCCTGCTCCTGGGTGCTGCTTCGCTGAGCTCTTGCGCCGACCAGAACGATTGGGGCGTGGATGACGCTTTCGCAAGACTCTTCGGCGTGAACGGTGACAAGATCAAGGTCACCGCATCTGACGTCACAGCCGACGTGGAATTCAACACCGTGAAGGGTGCCGACTATTATATTATAGAGGTAAGCACCGACACGCTTACCGACGAGACCCCGATGGGTGAAGGCAACGCTATCGTCTACGGACAGGACAAGTCTATCACCACTTCTCCCACCACACTGAGCGGTCTTGTTGGCGACTCCAAGTATCACCTCCGCATCAAAGCCATGTCGGAAACTACCAAGGATTCTCACTGGAACTACTACAACGATGGTTCTACATTCAAGACCAAGTCGGAGCAGATCTTCAACGACGCCGTGGAGAGCGACCGTTCAGAGAACAGTCTGCACGTATCCTGGGATGCCACCAAGACAGTGACCAACCTGATTGTAGAGGATGGTGACGGCAACGAGATACAGAACATCACCCTTGACGATGCTGCCAAGGCAGCCGGCGAATATACCGTGACTGGATTGAACACATCGACCAACTACACGTTCATCATCATGAACGGCGAAAGCAAGCGCGGTTCGCTCAGCTTGAGCACCACGGCAGCCATGCCTTCTGGCGACTACAAGGTGGAACTTCCTGCCGGCACACGCATCACCGGCGACCTCATCCAGCAATATGCAGATGATGCCAAGGCACAGACCGGCAAGAGCAGCGTGGCCATCACCATCGGCTTGCAGGCTGGCGCATCTTATGATGTGGCTTCCTATGCAGAGGACGGCACTGGCGCTGACTCTAACCTCAAGTTGCCCGACGGCACATCCATTACATTCTTCGGCATGGCTGGCGGCGAGGCTCCTACCCTCAGATGGCTGAAGAGTCTTGACATCGCTGGCGGTCACACCTATATCCGCTTCCAGAATGTGAAGATGGTGGATGCCGGTTGCCAGTACCTGATTAACCAAGGTACGAGTTGCTCGGTGAGCGAACTGTCATTTACAGAGTGCAAGTTCAACGACTTCGAGCGTTCGATAATCCGCACACAGGGATCCGGTGTCATCAGCATCGAGAACATGATTATCGACAACTGCGTGATGACCAACATGTCTACAGGCGACGGCTACTCGGTGATCTACTTCAACACGAGCACGACAACGGTCGGCAAGCTGGACATCAAGAACTCTACGTTCAACAACACCAGCAGAAGCTTCATCGAGTCTTCGAAGACCGCCATTGCCAACGGCATCTATATCACCGACTGTACTTTCTATGACAACGTGTCAAGCGGCCGCTACTTTGCCGACTGCAACGGTCAGAAGACCAACATCACCCTGTCGGGCGTAGTCATGGGCAAGACGAAGGTGAGCACCGCAAGAGGAGCCCGCACAGACGGTTCTATCTCGGTAGACAACTGCTTGAGAACTTCCGACTGCGTCTATTCGGCAAACAATATCAAGGCACTGACCGCAGGCTCTGAGTCATCCGCAGACATCTTTACGGATGCAGCCAACGGCGACTTCACCTTGAAGATTGCAAAGCACATCGGCGACCCACGCTGGTATGCTGAGTAAGCGAAGAGGAATATTTTATACAAAAGGCGGAAGTTTTCACCACTTCCGCCTTTTTGCTTTTGACACATTTGCAGAAGAACTGCCTTTGTCGTAATTTTGCACTTGCATTACATACCATAACAAACTGTATATCAAAAAATAGAAAACGCTATGAACAAAACATTCAGCAAGACACTCCTGCTCTGTCTGCTCGCACTGCCCGCCACTGCCCTCGCCGACAGTGACGTGACAACGGAATCAAACAACCAGAACACGCCTTCGGGATGGACTGCCGTACAACTGCCCAAGATACCGACAATCACTGCCGCCAACACCTTCTACATTACTGACTATGGTGCCAAAACATCCAACGAAGACAACACCAAGGAAATACAAGCCGCACTGGATGCCGTCCCCTCCACGGGAGGTATGGTGGTTATACCAGCCGGCACGTGGATGTTCGGCACGACTGAGAACATGACCAGCACGACGGAAGTGCTGAGCATCAAGTCGAAGACAGTGCTCCATCTCTGCGCCGGTGCCACACTGAAGTTGGTGGAATACGGGAAAGCTCCTAACAACAAGACCATATTCATCGGGTGCAAGAACAAGAAACAAAGCGATATCATCATCGAAGGTGAAGGCGAGACTTCCGTCTTCGACGGTCAAGGTGCACGCTGGTGGTTGGCAAGAGAGAACAGCGAAACCTTCAACCCAGGTGCTTTCATCCGCTTTGAACAAGGTTCCCGCTTCCTGCTCCGCAACTTCAAGTTGCTCAACACGCCGGGCGTGAACGTCACCATCAGCAATGGCGGCAAGGCTAACAACGCCACCATACACGACGTGACCATCAGTGAACCTGCCTCGGAAGCCGGAAATGGTAAGGCTTCACACAACACCGACGGAGTCTCCATATGGGGACCCTACGTGAATATCTATGACTGTAACATCAGCAACGGCGACGACAATGTGGTCTGCGACAATGACGCACAATACATCCACGTGTGGAACTGCAAGTTCGGCACAGGACACGGAGCCTCTGTGGGCAGCTATACGAAGAACATCAAGCACGTATGGTTTAACAACATCACCATGAACGGAACAACAGCCGGCATCAGACTCAAGACCGGCATCAACAGCGACGGCACGCTTCGTGGTGGCGGTGAAGAGGATTTCAAGTTCACCAACTTCACCATGACAAACGTGAAGAATCCGTTTTCCATGGACTGCTACTATGACAAGAATTACAGCTCCGACCCCGCAACAGACAAGAAGAACGCAAGGACAAAAGACGCCACTACACCCGAATACAATGGCATCCTACTCCAGAACGTGAAGACCACGGATGTATGTTCCGGCTATGCCATCTTCCTCATCGGTCGTCCTGAGAGCCACATCAAGAACGTCACACTCGACAATGTTCAGATTAAAGCGAAGAAAGGCATCGACATCCGCTTTGTAGACGATCTCGTCTTCAAGAACGGATCGAAGATTACGGCTACAAGCGGAAGTGTGTGGGTGC
This sequence comes from Lachnospiraceae bacterium, assembly GCA_963654295.1. Taxonomy (GTDB): domain Bacteria; phylum Bacteroidota; class Bacteroidia; order Bacteroidales; family Bacteroidaceae; genus Prevotella. The sequence goes on from CAVJZZ010000039.1 coordinate 10,674, forward strand.
GCCACTATGACTCCAACTACGATGACCTCTGCGGAGCTACAGGATTGCCGGCTGCTATCAGCAACATCAATGCCGGAAACGGCACGACAAGCAACGCTGTCTATACGCTCAACGGCACCAAGGCATGTGATTCCACTACCGACAAAGGAATCTTTATCAAGAATAGCAAGAAGTTTATCAGAAAGTAATCACCTTATTATATATATATACAAAATCGGCTCACACTAAATGTGCGAGCCGATTTTGTATATATGAATTTGTTATTCAGCTTTCTCTTCTTTGGCGCTTGCCACTTCTTCCTTGACACTTGGAGCTTCCTCCTTTGCCTCAGCTTTCACAGCCTTGGGTTTGGCTGCTGCCTTCGCTGCGGTCTTCTTCCGCTCGGCAGCCACCTTTTTCTTTGCCGCATCAAGCTTGGTCTTCAGTTCTGCCTCGCTTGCTTCCAGCTTTTCCATCTTGGTCTTCAGGCGTGCCAGTTCCTTGTCCTTCAGTTCAATCTCCTGGTCTTGGTTCTTGATGGTCGTCAGCAGTGAGTTCAACTCGTCGTTGTCGATAGACTCCGGATAGAGCGACTGCACACGGTTGATGAAGTCGCCAAGGATATTCATGTAGTTCGTGAACGCATCGAAAGCATCTATATAGATGCCGCGGTCCAGTCCTACTGCCGAAGGCTTGGTAGTCATGAAGCGGAAGTTGTTGCTCGCCTGCAGGTAGTCCCAATCCTGGTTGATACGTGGATCGTCTGCGATGCGTACGCGGTCTGCCACGCTATACAGTTTGTCAAACGCCTCACGCTGCATTGCGTTGCCGAGCCAGGTGCTCACGTCGCGCTCCTCGTCCACCCAACTGAGCGTGTCAGGCACTTCGAGCGCACCCACACTGTTCATCTTCATACAGATTTCCGTAGGCGTCGAGAAGGTGATGCCCTTGGTCTTGGCACAGGCAGGCAATGCCTTGATGAATTCGAGGATATTGGAAGACAGCGGTTGGGCGATGCCCAAGGCGGACAGTTCCATAAAGATGTTGATGACCTGCTCTTCCTGCGGGAAGGAGGCGATGCGGTTGATATAGGTGTCGGCAAAGAGCGGATAGCCGTCCCATTCACTGTTGTTGAAGCGCAACGAGATATCGTCACTGAGCGTAACATCGCGCAACAGCAGTTTGAGGTTGGGCGCGATGGAACAGTTGTACACATAGTGGGGTGATTTCCATCCAAGCACGTGCTTGGCACCCTCGGTGAGCATGCCCTTGAACCCCATAGCTGCCACTTGTCCGCCGATATCGTCGCTATAGATGAGTGAGGAGTTGCGGAGCACCTTGGGCTTCTGTCCGAAATACTGCTCAATCTTCTCGCACTGCTTTTTCACGTCGGCAGCAAAGCACTCTTCATTGGCAAGCGATGACAATCCGTGGGAATAAGGTTCTGCCAAGAACTCCACACAGCCCGTGTCGTTGAGTTCCTGCAACTTCTCTATCACCTGCGGTGCATGCATTTCCAACTGCTCAAGTCCCACGCCCGACAGAGAGAACGCCACCTTGAAATACTTGCCGTTGGTGCGGATCATGTCGAGCAAGGTGTTGAGTGCCGGCATATAGGAACGGTCGGCAATGTCGCTGATGCTACGGTCGTTCTCGTAGTCATCATAGTAGTAATGGTCTGTGCCGATGTCGAAGAAACGGTAGCGGCGGAGATGGATAATCTGGTGTATCTCGAAATATAAGCAAATTGTTTTCATAATCTTATTGTTTAGAAGGTTGCTAAACGGTTTATAACTGGTGGTTGATGGTTCGGTCGTAGAGCTCACGTATCCACAGACCCACCTTCTCCCAGGTGATCTGGTCTACTTCACGTTTGCCCTCATCCTGCAGATAGTGGAACAGACTGTCGTTGTGGCAGATACTGTAGATCGCGTCTGCCATGGCATGAATGTCCCAGTAGTCCACCTTGATACAGTTGTGAAGGATTTCGGCACATCCGCTCTGTTTCGAGATAATGGTAGGCGTGCCGCACTGCATGGCTTCAAGCGGAGAGATACCGAAAGGTTCGCTCACAGAAGGCATCACATAGACATCTGAATCCTTCAAGCACTGATACACCTGCTTGCCGCGCATGAAACCGGGGAAGTGGAAGCGGTCGGCAATGCCTCGCTCCGCAGCCAGACAGATCATCGCATCCATCATGTCTCCACTGCCCGCCATACAGAAACGCACGTTGCGTGTGCGGTGCAACACCATATTGGCAGCCTCGACAAAGTATTCGGGTCCCTTCTGCATGGTGATGCGTCCGAGGAAAGTCACCACCTTCTCCTTGCCACTATGGTCGGGACGGGGTATTTCCTGAAGTTCCTGACGCAAGGGATAAACGGCGTTGTGCACCGTGAAGCACTTGCGCGGGTCTTGATGATATTGGTGGATGACGGTCTGTCGTGTCAGTTCGCTCACGCACATGATGCAGTCAGCGTTGTCCATGCCGTCTTTCTCTATCGAATATACCGACGGATTTGGCTTGCCTCGGCTTCGGTCGAACTCGGTGGCATGCACATGAATGCACAATGGTTTGCCACTCACATTCTTGGCATGGATGCCTGCGGGATATGTGAGCCAGTCGTGTGCATGGATGATGTCGTATTCCTGCTGGCGTGCCACGACGCCTGCCACGATGGAATAGTTGTTGATCTCTTCATGCAGGTTGTCGGGATAGCGTCCGGAAAACTCCATGCAGCCAAGGTCGTTGACATGCATATAGTTGAAGTCGGCATAGATGTGGTCGCGCAACTGATAATACAAGTCGGGATCCATCACATTGCCCACACGCGACTTCACATAATCGTAGTTCACGTCACGCCACGCAATCGGCACAGCATTCATCGCAATGATGTTCAGAAAGCTCTTGTCTTCATCACCCCATGGCTTGGGCAGACAGAACGTGATCTGCACATCGCCCTGCTCCGCCAATCCTTTGGTGATACCATAACTGGCAGTACCTAAACCTCCGAGAATATGAGGGGGATACTCCCATCCAAACATTAGTATTTTCATAGTCTTCTGTCTCCTCTTATTTTAAGGTAAAGGCATCTATCAATTTAAGGGTTCTCAATATTTCTGCCACGTTCATGGCAAACGACACGGCTCCGCGTCCGGTGAACGGCGGATTGCCGTCGAAGAGTTCGGGAATGGTTCCCACACAAAGGTTGGTCATCTCGTCTTCGTAGCCCACCATCTGGCGTTCCACAAAGCTCAATCGTGTGCGCTTGTACAGTTTCAGGCATGCTTCCATGTAGAAACCTTCGAGCCACGGCCATGCCGTTCCCTGGTGATAGGCATAGTCGCGTTGTGTCTGCGGTCCCACATACATCGGGTTGTAGCCGCCACTCTTCGGCGAGAGCGAGCGCAGTCCCTTAGGTGTGAGCAACTCACGCGTACAGATATCGAATACGCTCTTCTTCTGTTGCTGGTTCAGCGGAGAATAGTCGAACGCCACGGGGAAAATCATGTTCGGGCGCACGCTCCAGTCCATCATCTGCCCATCTACATAGTCGAAGAGATAGCCATAGTCGTTGAGGAATGTTTCGAGGAATGCCTTCTTGCACTTCTCAGCACGCTCTTCGAGCATCTCCAGGTCTTTCGTCACCCCTTGGCTCTCTGCTATCGACTGGCAGAACTTCAAGGCGTTATACCACAGGGCGTTGAACTCAACGATATAGCCTGTGCGCGGCACCACGGGGTGTCCGTTGGCTGTGGAGTTCATCCAGGTGACAGCCTCATTGCGCCCATTGGTATAGAGCAATCCGTTGGCATGGAGTTCGAGGTTGGGATGCTTGTTTCCGATGATATAGTAGACGATGTCGCGGAGCAAGCTGCCGTATTTCTGCCAGCAAGCCTCACGACCCACATATTTGGCATATTGCTGGATGCACCACACAGCCCAGAGGGGCACGTCGGGTTTCTCTATCTCGTAGAGTTTCACCGAGAGCGGCTTGTTGTCCATAAACTCGCGCAAGCCCTTCTCGGCTGTGGTCATCACCGACTCGTAATAAGACTGGTCGTCAATGGCAAGCGTCAAGCCCGGCAGTGCAATGAAGGTGTCGCGGGCACGGGTCTTGAACCACGGATAGCCTGCCAGGATATAGTGTTCCTTGTCGTTCACATAGTAAGAGAACTGATGGGCTGCGTTGCAAAGGCAGTGATAGAAATTGTCGCGGGGTGTGCGGCTTTCCATCTCCTTGTCAAACATGTGCTTCAGCGTAGATGTATGGATCTCTGACGTGGATGCGGCAAAGACGATGCTCTCGCCCTTGCGGATAGAGGTCTCGAAATAACCGGGCACGTAAAGGTCTTCGTTCGACGCATAGCCGCGTTCCTGCTCCTTGGGATATTCCACGCCACGATACCAGTCGGGGCGGAAGATGAATTCGTTCTTCTTGCTGAACTGCATATAGAGAGCAGGATAGCCGGCATACATGCAAGTCTTGATGCCGTTGTCTACGAACTGGTAGTCACGGCTTGCCACCGGATTCTCGTGCGTAAACTGCCGCACACTTCTAAAGGCGAGGAAAGGCTGGAAACGCAGGGTCGTTGCCGAATGGGCATCAACAAGCGTATACCGAATCAGTATTCTGTCTTCATGGTGCTGGAAGATTACTTCCTTTTTCAATAGTACTCCGCCCACACGATAGAGCGTGGTGGGCACGTTGTCGCAAACAAATTCACGTATATATTTGTGACCTTTCGGACTGTAATTGTTGCCTTGGTATTTGTGCAGACCAAGGTTGAATTCGGCTCCATGTTGCACAACCGTCACGTCGAGTGATGACAAAAGCACATGGTTGTCGTCGTCAAGGTTGGGCACAGGAACGACCAGCAGCCCATGGTATTTGCGTGTGTTGCAGTCGACAATCGTAGAACAGGAATAGGCTCCTGAGCGATTGGTTCTGAGCAGTTCCCTTGACAAGGATTCCTGCAAGTTGGTCATCAGAGCTTTTTCGAATCTAAGATAACTCATAATATTTAAGGTTTACAATGTTCCGGTAATAGATAATGCTCTCGCCCAAGGACGCGTACAAAGACCTTTATCCGTCACTTAAGGTTGTCCAAAGTTATGTTTTTTTATTTAAACAACAAAATAAAAGGATAAAAAAATCACTTTACCACAAGCATTTTACACGCCAACAAAGAAAAGCGAGAAAAGATGATGTCAATTCGAAGAATATTTGCTACTTTTGTAGCGCAATTCTAACTGGCATGGATAACGACTACGATATATTGAAAGAACGAGCTCTCGGCGTCATAGCTACACGATGGACTCCAAAGGATGCTGCCCAAGAGCAGCTGCTCCGAGACACTGTAACCGTACAGATCTATGAGAAAAACGAGATCATCTATCAGCAGATGGAGCCGCCGACATTCCTTTCTTATCTCATTGACGGCAAAGTGAAGATCTGCAAAGACGGGGTGGCAAGCAAAGACCGCATCATCCGTGTCATCAAACCCCGTGACCCCTTCGGCTACAGGGCATTCTTCGATAACCAAAACTATACAACCGCAGCCATGGCACTGGAGGATTCCTTAGTGGCAAAGATACCGCTCTCCACCGTTGATGCCATCATGCACCACAACTACGATTTCTGCATGTCGCTCATCAAGCACCTGGCTTCCGAACTTGGCAAGTCGGACACACGAACCATCAACCTCACACAAAAGCATGTGAGGGGAAGGTTGGCTGAAGCATTGGTCTTTCTGAAAGACAGTTATGGCACGGAAGAAGACGGATGCACGCTGAGCGTACGGCTGAGCAGAGCCGAACTTGCCGACATCTCAAACATGACCACCAACAACGCCATACGCACGCTTTCCGCCTTTGCCTCGGAAAAGCTTGTTGCCGTAGACGGCAGGAAAATAAAGATTATAGAAGACGGAGAGCTGCGCCGGATTTCCGACTTCGGATAAGCGGGCACGGCTTGTCAGTCGGGGATAATCAGATTGATGACTTCCTGTTCTACCGTGATGCGGAAGGATCCTACGGGCGTATTCATCATGCGCCCGTCGATGCTCACCAATGCATGGTTTGCCTCCAAGACATTGACCTCACGCGTACGGTAGGGATGCACGCTCTTGTGGTTCAAGAACTTGCCGCAGAACAAGAGGTAGAAGCCTTCGAGCAGTTGGGTCATCTCTGGATGATAGACCACCGACACGTCGAGCATTCCATTATAGGGCACGGCGTTGGGTGTCTGCCCGTAGCCTGTGCAGTTGCCCACGCAAACGGTCATCACCTTGCGCTTCACCTCATCAGTGTTGATCTTCAGATGCATCTTGTAGTCAAGGCGTTGGAAGATCATCAGCACGAACGAAAAGAGGAATGACAAGGTACGAGAGCCGAACAGCCGGCGTGTCTGATGGCGGATATTCATGATGGCAGCAATCAGTCCGACGTTCACACAATTCAGGAAATAGCGGTGGCAACGTTCATGACTTTTGTTCTCATAGTGGATGCACCCAAGGTCTATCTTGCGCACACGACGTTCCTTGAGCCACTTCACGGTCTGCAGCACCTCCCCTTCCTTCATGCCCCAGAAATGGGCGAAGTCGTTCATCATTCCGTTGGGGATAATGCCCAGCGCAATGCTGTCGCGCGTCTCCCTGTCCGCATGCATGAGGCAATTCACGGCATCGTTGAGTGCCGAGTCGCCCCCCACGATAACGATGGTCTTGTAGCCATTGTTGATCATCATCGTGACCAGTCTTTCCACGCTCTTCTGGTTTTCGCTCTGTATGAAGTCGTAGGCAACACCTTCGTCCTTCAAACAGCGTTCTATGCGTTTCCACCGTTTGTGCGAGCTGACAAATCCGTCATGTTTCGGGCAATAGAGCACGCCCCATCTCTTCTGTTCCATCATCATGCTTTATCTTTGAGAAGGTTCAACACTTCGTCCACTTTTCGGTCCATCGGCTGCAAGGCGTCTATCCAACGGATGGTGTAGCCACGGCGTTCCATGCCGCGAAACCATGTCATCTGGCGCTTGGCAAACTGGTGGATGGCAATCTCCAGACCACGGAACATTTCCTCGTATGTCGTCTTGCCGATGATATATTCGGTGACGAACTTGTATTCCAGTCCGTAGTATATCAAGTCGTCGGCAGGGATGCCGCTGGCAAGAAGCGACCGTATCTCGTCGACCATGCCTTGTTCAAGGCGCTGGCGCAAGCGGGCTGTGATCTTCTCACGGCGGTTGCACCTGTCGATGTCTACCCCGACAATCACAGAGTCGATCTTGGGAAATTCGCGGTTGGCGGTAGGATGTTCCAGATTATAGGTCTCGATTTCTATGGCGCGGATGGCACGCTGGGCAGTGTCTACATCAGTCTTGTTGTGCATCACGGAGTGGTTGCGCGACTTCAGTTCTTCCAGCATACCCGTCAATGCTTCAAGCGACTTGCCTTCGAGCTGAGCACGCAACTCGGGATTCTGGGGAACAGGCGACAGATGGTAGCCTCCCAACACTGCTTCTATATAGAGACCTGTGCCACCACAGAGGATGGGTTGCACGCCTCGCGCGGTGATGTCGCGATAGGCACTGAGAAAGTCCTGCTGATATTCAAACAGATTGTATTTGGTGCCCGGTTCGCGGATATCTATCAAGTGATAGGGCACAGGATTGCCATCGACCACATAGTCGTCCAAGTCCTTGCCTGTTCCTATATCCATTCGCCGATACACCTGTCGGCTGTCGGCACTGATAATCTCGCCTCCCAAGCGGGCTGCGACTGCCGTGGCAAGCGACGTTTTCCCGCTTGCCGTGGGGCCCAATATCGTGAGCAGTCTGTTCATATCGGGTGCTAAGGTAATAAAAAAAAGCCGTCCAGCAATGCTGAACGGCCTGTTTTTATCGTTATGCGACTAAAAATTAGCCGTTAACCTTCTTCATGTGAGCGATGAGTTCGAGCACCTTGTTAGAGTAGCCGATCTCATTGTCATACCAAGACACAACCTTTACGAATGTATCTGTGAGGTATACACCAGCGTTGGCGTCGAAGATAGAAGTGTTGGTGCAGCCGAGGAAGTCAGAAGAAACTACAGCGTCCTCAGTGTAGCCGAGCACACCCTTCAGTTCGCCCTCAGAAGCGTCCTTCATAGCCTTGCAGATATCTTCCTTAGTTGCAGGCTTAGCGAGGTTTACAGTAAGGTCTACTACAGAAACGTCGAGAGTAGGAACACGCATAGAGATACCTGTCAGCTTGCCGTTGAGTTCAGGAATAACCTTGCCTACAGCCTTAGCAGCACCTGTAGAAGAAGGAATGATGTTGCCAGAAGCAGCACGGCCACCGCGCCAATCCTTCAAAGAAGGACCGTCAACAGTCTTCTGTGTAGCTGTTGTAGAGTGTACGGTAGTCATCAAACCGTTCACGATACCGAACTTGTCGTTCAATACCTTTGCGATAGGAGCGAGACAGTTTGTTGTGCAAGATGCGTTGGAAACGAACTGTGTACCCTTTACATATTTGTCGAAGTTAACGCCACAAACGAACATAGGTGTAGCGTCCTTTGAAGGAGCAGACATAACAACATACTTGGCGCCAGCCTCGATGTGTGCCTTAGCCTTCTCTTCTGTCAAGAAGAGACCGGTAGACTCAACAACGTATTCAGCCTCAACCTCGTTCCACTTCAAGTCTGCAGGATTGCGCTCTGCTGTCACGCGAATCTTCTGACCGTTAACGATAAGCTGGTTGTTCTCCACGTCAGCCTCGATAGTACCCTGGAATGCACCATGCATGGTGTCATACTTCAGCATGTAAGCCAAGTAGTCTACTGGGCAAAGGTCATTGATACCTACAACCTGAATGTCATTGCGAGTCTGAGCTGCGCGGAATACGAAGCGGCCGATACGACCAAATCCGTTAATACCAATTTTAATCATTTCTTTGTTGTTTTTATAAGGTTTAAATATATAACTACCTTTTTTAAATAAAGAACTTCAAGCGTCTTCCCTTCACTCACAAAAAGACGGCACCTTCGGCACTTTTTCTTATTTTCGGGGGCAAAGATACAATATTTTTTCTATATTTGCAGCCGAATTGAGTATTAAATAATCTAAATATTACAAACATGGGTAAATTCATTAACGAGTTCAAACAGTTTGCCGTCAAGGGTAATGCCGTCGACATGGCTGTCGGTGTGATTATCGGTGGCGCGTTCGGCAAAATCGTATCTTCCATTGTCAACGACATCATCATGCCTCCCATCGGATGGCTCATCGGTGGTGTGAACTTCTCCGACCTCAAGGCGACACTGCCTGCCGTCGACATTGTGGGACTGGAGAAAATGCAGCCTGCCACCATCAACTACGGCAGCTTCATCCAGACCATCATCGACTTCGTGATCATCGCCTTCTGTGTCTTCATGCTCGTGAAGGGCATCAACAAGTTGGCACGGAAGAAGGCTGAAGAGCCAAAACCGGAGACTCCGCCCGCCCCGACCAAAGAGGAACTGCTGCTCACGGAAATACGTGATTTGCTCAAAGAGCAGAACAGCAAATAACACCGGTCCCTACCGGCCGGGCAAGATGGCGATTCATGAAGTAGTACTTCTACTGGCAATGAAGTAGTACTTCGATGGGCAATGAAGTATAGCCTCGTTGGCGGATGAGGTATACCCTCATGAACGGATGAGGTTATACTCATGGGCAGATGAGGTTAACCTCGTTTGCCGCCATACCATATTTTACGGACCAAAGCGGACTTTTTCAAGAGAAAGCAGTAACTTTGCACCCGAAAAACAACGCTTAGAAATGAATATAGAAGCAATTACCACACAGATGATCGTGCTGTTTATCATCGTGATAGCAGGATTCATCGCACACAAATGCAAACTGATGGGCGGCGACTTCGACCGCAAACTGTCCAACTTCGTCATCCAGATTTCCTGTCCTTGTCTGATCGTGTCGTCGACCATGGGCGACACCATGCCCGACCGCAGCCTCATCATCCCGCTGCTCATTCTCGGCTCACTCACCTACGCATTCCTCATCCTTGCCGCCTCATTTCTGCCGCGTCTCATGCCCGTAAAGAACGAAGACCGGGGCATGTACAGCTTCATGATTGCCTATGCCAACGTGGGCTTCATCGGCTACCCCATCATCACCGCCATCTTCGGCAGCAGTGCCGTCTTCTACGCCTGCATCCTCAACGTGCCCAACACCCTCACCATCTTCGTCTGGGGCGTGCTCTTCGTGACCGGAACGAAGGCGGGCAAGTTCAACTGGTCGCTACTCTACTCGTCGCCAATGATTGCCACCTACCTGAGCATCATCATTGTCGCCTTCGGATGGAAAGCCCCCACCTTCATCAGTCAGCCGTTCTCCCTGCTCGGCAACATGACAGTTCCCGCTGCCCTGCTCGTCATCGGATCGAGCATTGCCGGAATACCGATGCGACGGATGCTCGGCAGTTGGGGAACCTACATGGTGTGCGGCATACGACTGATTGTCATGCCCGTGAGCATTCTGTTTCTCGCCCGCATGGCAGGAGTAGACCGCACCGCAGCAGGCATCAATGCCGTGCTGGTCGGCATGCCCGTAGCATCGTTCGGTACGATGTTCTGCCTGAAATACGGCAAGGACGAGACCGTCATGTCGCAGGGCACGTTCTGGTCTACCCTACTGTCTGTCGTGAGCATCCCACTGCTTGCCCTGCTGCTCTGACAAGAGGACAAGCCCGTTCCGACAACGGGAACAACCATACACCACTATCGCCAAACGAGAGAAAAGCAAGGACTTTCCGCAAGTTTGGCGATTTTTTATTTTGCATTATCCTTGAAATATCGTACATTTGCAAATCTTAGCATATCGAAGGCAGAAACATACCGTCTGCATACAAAAAACATCAACAACATGAAAGATTTTCTGAAATATACCCTCGCCACCCTGACTGGCTTGATCGTCTTCACCGTTATCGCAGGAGGATTTGCAGCAATAAGCCTTGTGGGAATGGTGATGTCTACGGGTTCGACAACAGCCGTGAAAGACAACTCCGTATTGGTCATCAACCTTTCGGGCGTGTTGCAGGAACGCAGTGAAAACGATGCGCTTGGCACGCTGCTGGGCAATGCAAATGCTGCCACAGGGCTCGACGACTTGCTCAAGGCGGTGAAGAGAGCGAAGAGCGAGGACAAGATAAAAGGCATCTATATCGAGGCCGGGATATTCAGCGCAGACTCCTACGCATCGATGCAAGCTCTGCGCAATGCGTTGGTCGACTTCAAGAAGAGCGGCAAATGGATCATCGCTTACGCCGACACCTATACACAAGGCACCTACTACATCTCTTCGGTAGCCGACGAGGTGCTGCTTAACCCCGAAGGACAGATAGACTGGCACGGCATCGCCTCGCAGCCCATCCTGCTGAAAGACATGCTTGCCAAAGTGGGCGTCAAGGTTCAGCTGGCGAAAGTGGGAGCCTACAAGAGTGCGCCCGAAATGTTTACTGCCGACAAGATGAGCGATGCCAACCGCAAGCAAGTGCAGGTGTATATCGACGGACTGTGGAAGAATGTGGTCGACGCCGTGTCGGCAAGCAGAAAGGTGAGCGCACAAAAGCTCAACGAGTATGCCGACAGACTGATTACCTTCGAGGACCCGCAGAAATATGTCAGCATGAAGTTGGTCGACAAGCTTCTTTACACCGACGAAGTGAAAGGCGAAATTCTGAAGAAGCTGAACAAGGACGAAGACGATGACATCAACCAAATCAGTGCCACCGACCTCCTGGCAGACACCGAGCAGATCGACAGCGGCGGTAAAATTGCCGTATACTACGCCGTGGGCGACGTGGTAAGCGGGAACATGGGCGGAGGTATCACTGCAAGCGGCAATGTGATAGACGCCCAAACGGTGTGCAAAGACCTGGAAGAACTGAAAGACAACGAGAATGTGAAAGCCGTGGTGTTGCGCATCAATACAGGCGGCGGCAGCGCATACGCCTCAGAACAGATATGGCACGCCCTCAAACTGCTCAAGGGGAAGAAGCCCGTGGTCGTATCGATGGGCGGCATGACAGCTTCAGGCGGTTACTATATCAGCAGTATCGCCAACTGGATTGTGGCAGAACCGACCACACTGACTGGCAGCATCGGCATCTTCGGCATGTTCCCTGACATGAGCGGACTGCTCACAGAGAAGTTGGGCGTGAAATTCGACGAGGTGAAGACCAACCGCAATGCGGGCTTCGGCACACCCGCCCGCCCGTTCAACGAAGAAGAGATGGGCTATCTCAACACCTATATCGAACGTGGATACAAGCTGTTCCGCAAGCGCGTGGCAGAAGGCAGACACATGACAGACGACCAGGTTGAACAAATCGCCCAAGGCAGGGTATGGCTCGGACAAGACGCATTGGGCATCAAGCTTGTAGACCAACTCGGCGGTCTCGACGAAGCTATCGAGAAAGCGGCACAGCTTGCCAAGCTGAAGGATTTCTATACGACAGACTATCCCGAGAAAGGCAGTTGGCTGGACAATCTGACCGAGAAAATCTCGGGCGGCAACTATCTCGACGAACAGATGAGAGCCACCATGGGCGAATACTACGACACATTCATGATGCTCAGACGCATCAACCGGACAGAAGCCATACAGGCACGGATACCATTCGACCTGAACGTGAGATAAAAGCGAAGAGAACGGGAAAAGATATGGAAGGCGACTTCATCAAGACAAACGAATGGCTCACGCCATTGAGCTGGCTATACGGCTTGGGCGTAGGACTGAGAAACCAGCTCTTTGAGTTGGGTGTGCTGAAGAGTGTGAGTTTCGACATACCCGTCATCTCTGTGGGCAACATCTCAGTGGGCGGTACTGGCAAGACGCCCCATGTGGAATATCTCATCCGACTGCTGAAAGAACAAGCCAAAGTGGCAGTGCTCAGCCGTGGCTACAAGCGCAAGACGCATGGTTTCGTGCTTGCCAATGAGCAGAGCACCATGACAGACATCGGCGACGAGCCCTTCCAGATGCACCGAAAATTTCCGGACATATACGTCGCCGTAGACAAAAACCGCAGACACGGCATCGAGACACTCAGGAAAAAGGATGTTGCCCCTGATGTGGACGTGGTCCTACTGGATGACGCTTACCAGCACCGCTACGTGAAACCCGGCGTCAATATCTTGCTCATTGACTATCACCGGCTCATCATCTACGACAAGCTCCTGCCCGCAGGCAGACTGCGCGAGCCGAAAGAGGGAAAATCAAGAGCAGATATCGTCATCATCACGAAATGCCCCAAGGACTTGAAGCCCATGGAATACCGCGTGCTTACCAAAGCGATGGACCTCTACCCTTATCAAGCCCTGTTCTTCACCACACTCAACTACGGCAATCTGCATCCCGTTTTCGGAGGTGAGGACAAGCCACTCGACAGCATAGACCACCACAACCAGATCTTGCTGCTCACCGGCATCGCCTCTCCACGACAGATGATTCTCGACCTGGAGCCACAGTGCCGGCATATCACGCCCCTCACATTCAGCGACCACCATCAGTTCACAGCCAAAGACGCAAGAACCATCAACGAGACGTTCGCCTCCATGGGACCGGGGAAAATCATCATCACCACTGAGAAAGATGCCACGCGTCTGCTCACACTCGACGGACTGAGTGACGAGGTGAAGGAAAACATCTACGCACTGCCCATCGAAATAAAGTTCGCCCTCGAACAAGAAAAAGACTTTAACAACAAAATCATAGACTATGTACGAAAAAATTCAAGAAACAGCATCCTGGTTAAAACAAAGGATGACGACAAGCCCAAAGACAGCAATCATCCTGGGAACAGGCCTGGGACAATTAGCTTCAGAAATAACAGATAGCTACGAATTTTCATACAAAGACATCCCCAACTTCCCCGTATCGACAGTGGAAGGACATGCCGGAAAACTGATATTCGGAAAGTTGGGAAACAAGGATATCATGGCAATGGAAGGCCGTTTCCATTACTACGAAGGCTATTCGATGAAAGAAGTGACATTCCCCATCCGCGTGATGTATGAACTCGGCATCAAGACGCTCTTCGTATCCAACGCCTCAGGCGGCATGAACCCCGAATTCAAGATCGGCGACTTGATGATCATCACAGACCATATCAACTTCTTCCCCGAGCACCCACTGCGCGGCAAGAATTTCCCCACAGGTCCACGTTTCCCAGACATGCACGAGACCTACGACCTAAAGCTCATCGCCGAAGCAGACAGCATTGCCAAGGAAAAGGGCATCCGCGTCGTTCATGGTGTATATATGGGCGTGCAGGGTCCTACCTTCGAGACACCTGCAGAATACAAGATGTATCACCGCATGGGAGCCGACGCTGTGGGCATGAGCACCGTGCCTGAGGTTATTGTGGCACACCACTGCGGCATCAAGACATTCGGCATCAGCATCATCACCGACCTGGGACTCGAAGACACGCCTGTAGAGGTTAGTCACGAGGAAGTGCAGGTGGCTGCCAACAACGCGCAACCTCTGATGACGGAGATCATGAGAGAAATGATCAACCGTAGCTAAAACACACCTTATTATATATAAGCACACTTATACATGGACATCAGCAAAATTGGAGAGTTCGGCCTTATCGACCGACTCTCCAAAGATATAACACCTAAAAACGAATCGACCGTCAAAGGCATCGGTGACGATTGCTCTGTATTGCACTATCCCGACAAAGAGGTGCTCATCAGCACCGACATGCTCATGGAGGGCGTGCATTTCGACCTCACATACATCGACATGCAGCACCTCGGCTACAAGTCGGCAATGGTGAATATCAGCGACATCTTCGCAATGAACGGTACACCACGGCAAATGACTGTGAGCCTTGCCCTGAGCAAACGCTTCACCGTGGAAGACATCGAAGCCTTCTATAGCGGCCTGCGCTTGGCTTGCGACAAATGGAACGTCGACATCGTGGGTGGCGACACCACTTCGTCATACACGGGTTTGGCAATCAGTATTACCGTAATCGGCGAAGCATGCAAAGAGGACATCGTCTATCGCTCTGGAGCCAAAGACACCGATCTGATATGCGTCAGCGGTGACCTTGGTGCCGCCTACATGGGCTTGCAACTGCTCGAAAGAGAGAAGACTGTGTACTATCAGCAGGTGGAGGAAGCGAGAAAAAAGAACAACACACGTGCGCTTGAGGAGCTGAAGAATTTCCAGCCCGACTTTGCAGGAAAAGAATATCTGCTTGACCGACAACTCAAGCCAGAAGCACGAGGCGACATCATCAAACAACTTCGCGAAGCCGGAATCCACCCCACATCAATGATGGACATCAGCGACGGACTAAGCAGCGAAATCATGCACATCTGCAAACAAAGCAACTGTGGCTGCCGCATCTACGAGAAGAACATTCCCATTGATTACCAGACTGCAGTGATGGCAGAGGAATTCAACATGAACCTCACCACATGTGCGCTCAACGGAGGCGAAGACTACGAACTGCTCTTCACCGTGCCCATCGGTGACTACGAGAAAGTAGAAGCTATGGAAGGGGTGAAAACCATCGGACATATCACCAAACCGGAATTCGGACAAATGCTGGTCACACGCGACAACCAGGAGTTTGCTCTGAAAGCGCAAGGTTGGAATCCTCTACAAGAAAAGTAATCCGTCAAAATTACAAAAAGACGTTAAAACATTTTGCGGATAAAAAGATTATGCTTACCTTTGCATCCGCAAAATGACATGGTGCCATAGCTCAGTTGGTAGAGCAAAGGACTGAAAATCCTTGTGTCCCCG
>CAVJZZ010000040.1:0-25734 GCA_963654295.1 Lachnospiraceae bacterium
ATAAGAACGTGAACTGGCGTTATCGCACCAGCGACGGCATGGGATTCGACGAGTACCTGCAGTTGGCAGAAGACCTGAACGCCAAGCCTCTCTATGTGGTGAACGTGGGTCTGTGGCACGGTGGCATGACACCAGTAGATAGCATCCAGCCCTGGATAGACGAGTGCCTGAACGCCCTTGAGTATGCCAACGGTCCCATTACCTCCAAATACGGAGCCCTCCGCGCCAAGAACGGACATCCCGCGCCATACAACATCGAGTATCTGGAGATTGGCAACGAGAACAACCAGCCCGACCCAGCCCAGCAGAGCGACCACTACTATGAGCGCTTCAAGAAGTTCAAGGATGCCATTCTGGCCAAATATCCCAAGATGCACCTCATCGGTAACGTGGTGGCATGGGGCGACGACAACCCCAAGTGGGAGACGACCGAGAGCGTGGAGCTGCTCGACGAGCACTACTACCGCAACCCCGCGTGGTTTGCCGACAACTTCAACAAGTACGACACTTACGACCGCAAGGGCAGTGAGATCTACGTGGGTGAGTATGCCGTGACACAAGGCTTCGGCAATATGGGATCACTCGACGCAGCCCTCGGCGAGGCTGTCTACATGATGGGCATCGAGAACAACTCCGACATCGTGACTATGGCATCCTATGCCCCCATCTTCGCCAACCTCAACAACCGTATGTGGGCTCCCGACATGATACAGTACACCTCCGACAAGGTGTTCGGCACTCCTTCCTACTACGTGCAGAACGTGATGGCGAACAACATTGGAACCCGTGTGCTGAAGGTAGAGCAGAGCTCTCCTTACAAGTACGACCAAACTAAGGTGAAGCCCGCTATCTGTCGAGTGGGCATGGGCACCTGGGGCACCCAGGTTTCCTTCGAGGACAAGGGTTACAGCGACGACAAGGGCAACGCCCTGCCCATGACCCTGCAGGAATTGCCCACCGACATCAAAGGAAAGTGGCAAGCCAGCGCTGACGGCATCATCAAGCAGACCAGCAACGAGGAGTCGTGCATCCGCCTCAACCCCGGCGAGATCACCAGCGACGGCTATATATATAAGGTACGCGCGAAGAAGGACGGCGGCAACGAGGGCTTCCTCGTCATCTTCAACTATGTGGACAAGAACAACTATTGCTGGCTGAACCTCGGCGGATGGAACAACACGCAGCACGGCATCGAGAGCATCGTGAACGGTGCCAAGGCTCAGGTGGCCACCTGCGCCGGAAAGATAGAGACCGGAAAGTGGTACGACATCGAACTGAAGGTGGTTGGCGACAGCATCTTCGCATCAGTGGATGGTAAGGAAATCTTCGCTACAAAGCTGAAGGCAAATACCCAGCCAGGAATCTTCTCTACCGCTACGCTCGACGAGAAGACCGGTGAGGTTATCCTCAAGATTGCCAACACCAGCACCGAGAATACTACAGCTAAGGTCAATCTTCAGGGCAAGGAGATCAAGGACGGCAAGCTCATCCGCCTCTCTGCCAAGAACGGTTTGGAGGAGAACACCATCGACAACCCAACCAACGTTTATCCAGTGGAGACATTCATCACCACCCAGAAGAACGGCGTTGAGGTCGAGGTGCCAGCCAACTCGCTCAACATTTTGAGACTGAAGTAATCAAGAATGAAAGATAATTATAGGGTTTAGTAAAACCTCAAAAACAAGTCGCGTAGGGACGACATATTTTGAGGGCACTGAGAAACCTCGTGAGATTCTGAAATAGCCCATGGTAACGCACTTTTATTTTGCTGCGGAGCCATGGGCTATAACCTTTTTAAAAGAAATTTTGTTGCGATTATGAGAAATTCTGTTGCGATTATGAGAAATTCTGTTGCGATTATGAGTTAACATTGTCCTAAGGGTACAAAAAATACTGAATGTGCAGACGGTTAGCCTCCTTTTTCGGGGCGTTTTTAGATGGGTTAGCGCGGACTTTTTCAGTGCCGTCAAAATATGTCGTTCCTACGGGATTTGTACTATATGTCTTGCTGGATAAAAAATATTAAAAAAAAACGCCTAAATACTTGACTTTCTCGGATTTTATTCCTAACTTTGCCATGTCAAGTGTAAATTTTACACCTTTTTGTTTTACAACACTAAGGTAGGGGATTTTTTGACATGAAAAAAATCCTGGGCAACATCTTGTTGTTCAGATAATTATAAACAAACCTAAAAAAAATAGTTCAACCTAAAAGCATTAAGTTATGAAGGTTAAGAAATCTTTGCTTAAATTCGCTTGTGCTATCATGGTGGCCTTAAGTTTCACTGCTTGTGGTGATGACTGGGGCCGACAGGATGATCCTGCTGGCGGTCAGATTTATGCATCCAAGACAACAGTGGCAACTTATGACTTTGAGTATTCTGACGAGAAGCCGGAATATTCAGACATGGTTAGTCATGACGAGAGTTGCAAGATAGTCGAGGACGACTATCTTGCTAGTGATGTATTGCAATTGACAAGTAAGGGAGGTGGCAAGTTTGCCAATCCTTTCAATGATGTGAAGTTGCAAAACGGTGCTGCCATCACCTTCGTAGTGAAGATTGATGCAGACGTAGCTGAGGACGGAACAGTCGGTGATGTCGACTTGACTCGTCCTCTTATCTCATTTGGTACAGACGCCAAGGACGCTAACGCTGCTCATTTCTATTTCACTGCCAACGGACAGATGGTTTACGAAAAGGCTGGTCAGCTGGAAAGCTTGAATCTCAACGATAACGACCCTGCCTCCGTGAAGACTGGCATCCTCACTCCCAACGAGTGGCATTTCGTGGCTCTTCAGGTTTCCGACGATGGCTACCAGTTCTATGTGGACGGCAAGAAGAGCGTTTCTGGCAGTGCTTCTTCCACCCTTGCCACTTCCTTCCAGTACAAGTCGTTGGTGGAGGCCATCAATACGCTTCCCTACCTCTATATAGGTGGTGACAGCTCGTTGCCAGCTGCCGACTCAACCAATGTGGTTTCCATCGACAATGTTACTTTGATTCGTAACATGATGGAGGAGAAGGATTGGAACAAGAAAGCTGAACCAGGTAATGTGGACACGAATATTTATCTGCCAGTTGGTACGGAAGATTGCAGTGCGGCTTGGTGGTCTCAATTCTCCGACTATTTCAAGATTCAGCAGAATGAAACCATGCATTTGGAGTTCTACAACTACACTTCTGGTCAGAACAACTGGAACAACTGGTGCCTCTGCTTGTCAACAGACGCAGACCGTGATGCCGCTGGATATTCCGAGTACTTTGTAATCCGAGCCGACAGATATGGTTGGGGTAGTTCTTATGTTGAATCCAACTTCAATAATGAGGGTTATCCGACAAGCGATGTTGGTTGGACTCAGTTCCGCAAGGATATGAATGGTGCAAAGGTCGTGATGGATATTGAGCGCGAAGGTTCTTTGGTTACAGTTACAGCAGTCGCTACATGCGAGAATGGTACTGTTTATACAGAGAAATTCACTGCCGTTTGTGGCGATGGTACCCAAACCGTCCGTGCATTCTTGATAGTTGATAGCTCATATTTGAAGTTGATTTCAAACAACTGCAAACTCAAGAAGACTTTCAACCTTTCCGTTCCTAATGTAGGTACAGCAGACTGCACTGCACCTTGGTGGACTCAATTCTCCGACTATTTCCAGATTCCAGCAGGCTATGATTTGCATTTGAATTTCGTTAACCACACTTCTGGTGCGGGCAACTGGAACAACTGGAACCTCTGTGTGTCTACGGACGCAGACCGTGACGGCGCTGGATATTCCGAGTACTTCGTAATCCGAAGCGACCTCTATGGTTGGGGATCAGCCTACAATGAGGCTAACTTCAGCAACATAGGTTATGGAGACTGGGATCAGTTCCGCAAGGATATGGAAGGTGCAGACGTATCGATGGATATATTGCGTAATAGTGAAGGCGAAGTTTATGTGACAGCCACAGCTACAGCTACCAACAATACAGTCTATACGGAAATGTTCCATGCGACCTGTGGTGATCCTACTTCCACAATACGTGCTTTCCTCATCGTGGATGGTTCTTATCTCCAGTTGAATCCATCGGAATGCTATGTTTATAAGGACATTTATGAGCAAGGCAAGTTGATTAACTAACATAAACGGAATAAACAATGAACAATAACATATTGCATAAGTTATTCTTGACCCTGACACTGGTGCTCCTCGCTTTGGGAGCATCAGCACAGATTACCGTTTCCGGTAATGTGTCGGACGAGAACGGTGAGCCAGTCATCGGTGCTACTGTCATGGAGGCATTGACAACCAATGGTGTTGTCAGCGACCTCGACGGTAACTTCAAGATTCAGGTCAAGAACGAGAACGCCACTTTGAAGATTTCTTATATCGGTATGATCACACAGAGCATCCGGGTGGGCAATCAGCGCAATATCAAGGTGGTTCTCAAGGACGAGAGTCAGAAAATCAATGAGGTCGTAGTCGTAGGTTATGGCCATCAGAAGAAGGAGAGCGTGATCGGCGCTATCTCTCAGGTAAACTCCGATGACCTCTTGAGCACTCCTACTGCCAACGTGACCCAGGCTATTGCCGGTAAGATTCCTGGCGTGGTGACCACCCAGACTTCCGGTGCTCCTGGTGCCGATGATGCTACCATCAATATCCGTGGTCGCGCAACCTTCGCTGGCGACGGTGCCCCATTGGTGATGGTGGATGGTGTAGAGCGTGCTTTCTCTCAGGTAGCTCCTGATGATATCGAGAGCATCTCCGTGTTGAAGGATGCTTCTGCCACAGCCGTTTACGGTGTGCGTGGTGCTAACGGTGTGATTCTCGTTACCACCAAGCGTGGTAAGGATATGAAGCCTGAGGTGAGCGTGACGGGTAACTTCATGTGGGGTACTCCTACTCGCAAGCCTAACTACTTGAACTCATACGACTCTGTTACTCTCCTGGAGGAGGCTTTGAGCAACGATGGTCTGCCATCACAGTACTCTGCTTCTGACCTTGAGATGTATCGCAAGAGCTGCGCCGGCGAGTTGACGGGTGCCGATGCTCTTCTCTATCCTAATGTGGACTGGTATGACGAGGTGCTCAACAACTGGGCTCCATCTCAGCGCTATAATGTAAGTGTGCGTGGCGGTACGAAGCGTATGCGCTACTATGTGTCTGGTGAAATGTACAACCAGGGCTCTCTCATCAAGAACCTCAGCCAGGATACATACGGCAACTCTTCCAGCCCAGGCTACAACCGTTATGCTTTCCGTGCCAACATGGACTTCTTCCTTTCTAAGGACTTGACGTTCAGCGTGAACTTCGGTACTCGTTTCGAGAACCGTCATGGTTCCAATACCAGCGAGAGCTCTACCAACTACGACATCTTCGCTCGCATCAATCACACCCCAGGTTGGATCTTCCCTGTTTCCTATCAGGTGCAGAACGGTGAGAGCACCAAGACGCTCTATGGCGGTACAGCCGTTTACCAGGACAACGTGGTGGCAGCCCTAACACAGGGTGGATACTATCGCGGAACTAACACTATCAATGAGACCAACTTCATTGCCGACTACAAGATGGACTGGTTGACACCAGGTCTTTCTGTTCGCGGTATGGTTTCTTTCGACTACGATTCTTACTACAAGAAGACTTTCGGTGCATCGTTCGCAACTTACGAGTTGAACGACCGTGCCAACTACACCAGTGCTGATGCCTATACAAAGTATAACACCGATGGTGATTTGGTTTACAGCAAGAGCTCATCTACTACTTACAAGCTCTACATGGAAGGTCAGATCAACTATTCACGCAAGTTCGGTAAGAACGATGTGACAGGTATGATTCTTTACAACCAGAACGACTATCGTTACAACTCAGACTTGGCTAAGCGTTACCAGGGTCTCGTAGGTCGTGTTACCTACGGCTATGACGACAAGTATCTTGCCGAGGTGAACGTGGGTTACAACGGTTCCGAGAACTTCATGAAGGGCAAGCGCTTCGGTTTCTTCCCAGCATTCTCATTGGGTTGGCGTGTCACGCAAGAAAACTTCATGAAGAGCACTGAGAACTGGTTGAACAACTTGAAGATTCGTGCTTCCTATGGTGAGGTTGGTAATGATGTATACACGGTCAATGGTGTCTCTCAGCGCTTCCTATATGAGGAGAAGTGGGGACAGATTTCCAACGACTACTACTTCGGAAACACAGGCAAGACTGGTATTTATGAGACTCAGTATCCTAACTATGGCGTGACATGGGAGCGTGCCAAGAAGTTCAACGCAGGTGTTGAGTTTGGTTTGTTCAACGGCCTTTTGACTGGTAGTTTCGATTACTTTGTTGAGAACCGCAACAACATCTTGACAGAATACCTGAGCCGTCCACAATGGGTGGGTGTGACAATGGCAGCCGGAAACCTCGGTAAGACCCAGAACAAGGGTTTCGAGTTGGAGCTGCATCACTTCAACTATATCGGCAAGGACTTCTCTTATAGTATTGGTGCCACCTTCTCACATGCCGCCAACAAGATTAAGAGCATGGACGAGGCAGCTTACAAGACAGAATACCGCAAGCATGAGGGACACCCCATCAACCAGTATTTCGGTTTGGTATGCGAGGGCTTTGTGACTCAGGCCGACTTGGACAATCCTAATTTCCCTGTATCAACTTATGGTACAGTGAAGGTGGGTGACTTGAAGTACAAGGATATGAACAACGACGGCTTTATCGACGACCGTGACGAGACCTTCATCGGCTACAGCGATATCCCAGAGAACACATACGCTTTGACACTCGGTGCCAACTACAAGGGCTTCGGTTTCGAGGTGATGTTCCAGGGCGTGGACCATGTGTCACGTTACTATGACAGCGATGCCATGTTTGCCTTCATGAACAATGGCAAGGTGAAGGATATTCACTTTAACCGTTGGAACCCCAATCTGAGTGAGAGTGAGAATTTGGCAAACGCTAAGTATCCTTTGCTCCACTACGGCAGCAACGGCGACCACAACCAGCGCCAGAACTCCTTCTTCTTGAAGAATGGCGCATTCGTTCGCTTGAAGAACATCGAGTTGAGCTATACACTCCCCAAAGAGTTGATCAAGCGCATCGGCATGAGCAACGCACGCGTGTATGTCAATGCCAACAACTTGTTTACATGGGATCATCTCGACGGCTTGGTTGACCCAGAGAGCAACGGTTCAAACCGTTACCCACTCTTGAAGACCGTCAACGTAGGCTTCAATGTCGTATTCTAATTCAAGAACATTCAAAACGATTAGAAAAATGAAGAAATATAATATCTTTGCTTTGGCACTCGCAATGGGAGCGATGACGCTCACCTCTTGTGAGGATGCCTTCGGCAATTTTCTTGATAAGCAGCCAAGCAACGAGCTGACTAAGGAAGAGGTGTTGAGCGACTTCACCTTGGTGGAGCAGAACCACAACGACACTTACAACTTCCTCCTCAATGGTGCCAATCGCATCAACAACTCTTGGCTCGATGCTGCTACCGACCTGGCTGAGTCGAGTATCGGTACATCTGGCACACGTACCACATTCAATATCGGTAATTATTATGGTAGTGGTGCTGCTGCCGAGCTGACAAGCCCATGGGAGAGCCGCTATCGTGGCATTCGCAAGTGCAACATTACGATTGCAACCTTGGAGGCTGATTCTCTCAACAAACTTCGCCCTGCAGATAAGAACGACAGCATTTACACTGTACAGAAGAACAATATCATCTCTGAGGCACGTTTCCTCCGTGCTTATTTCTATTGGGAGTTGTTCCTCCGCTATGGTCCTGTGCCATTGGTTACAACAGAGCTGGATCCTAATGGTGACCTCTTGACGGGTTACACGACTCGTCCCGACTTGAAGACTTTCATGAATTATCTCTTCAAGGAGGTGAAGGAGTGCGAGCCTGGCTTGAAGACATACGCTGAGACCAAAGACGCTACGTATGCAGGCGAGGTGAACCAGCCTACAGCCAGCGCGCTCAACATTCGTATGAAACTCTATATGGCAAGCCCTCGCTACGCCGCACAGAGTGGAGTTACTTGGAATGAAGTGCTTACTGCAATCTCTGATTTCATCACAAATTATGGCGGTTTCTACAAGTTGGAAACTCGCACCAATGGTGGTGTGTCTGCTTACAACAACGCTTGGCTTCTCACGACCTATACAGACCAGAATCCAGAGGTCATCTTCTTCCGCAACGACCCTGTTATTGGTTGGAGTGGTATCTCTACAGATACTCCTGTAGGCGAAGGTGGTCAGGGCGGTCTTTGCCCAAGCCAGAACCTCGTAGACATGTATGACATGGAAGACGGATCGGCTCCGTTTACCCAGTATGATGCGACAGGTGCTCCTGTTTACACCAACGGAAAGCCTACCATCAACGAGGAGAGCGGTTATTCCGACCAGAACATGTGGAAGGATCGTGACCCACGTCTTGCCTCTACCATCCTTTACAATGGATGCGTGTGGGGACAGGCCACCAGTTCCAAGACCAATGTGATTGATGTGGTTTATGGTCACCGTGACAATCCTATCGGCAACCAGAACGCCACTCCTACAGGCTACTATGTACGCAAGTACATCCCAGAGACTATCTTGAGCAGCAACCATGGTGGTACCTCAAAGCGTCTTTGGAAGATTTTCACTTATAGCGAGATTCTTTTGAGCCTTGCCGAGACGATGAATGAGATCGATTATGCTACCTATAGAGCGGCTATTTGTGATGCGCTCGACATGATTCGTCACCGTGCAGGCATCATCGGCAATGTTGCCGACCGTGCCGATTTGAACAACCAGACTGCCATGCGCAACTTCATCCACAAGGAGCGCACCATCGAACTCGCTTTCGAGGAGCATCGTTGGTGGGATGTTCGCCGTTGGAACGTTGCTGGTGAGGCTCTTGGCCGTGACATCTATGGTGTGAATGTAGCTGCAGACGGAACCATCACCCGTAAGGTGGCACAGACCCGCACTTGGCAAGACAGATTCTATCTCTACCCAATCCCAGAGGCTGAGATTTGGAAGATAGGACAGGACTTCCAGAACGATGGTTGGAAAGAATAACTCTTTTAAAGTATAGAATAGTATGAATAATATTCAGAACATATATAAGAAGGTGTCATCATCAAGCAGAGTCTTGATGGTGAACGCACTTCTCTGTGCCGCAACCTCCACTTTTGCGCAGGAGCAAGTGCTGAAAGGCCGAATTGTCAACAGCCAGGGTGACCCTATTATTGGGGCTGTTGTCAATGTGGCAGAGGAAAGCCGTATTGCCATCACCGACAAGGACGGTTACTTCTCATTGAAGAAGGTGACTGCAAACGATGAAATTTGTGTTTCCAGCATTGGTTACAAGAATGCACAGGAGAAGGTCACTACTTTTGATGGAAGTTACGTCATCAAGTTGGAAGACGACACCGACGAATACGAGCATTTGGCTCCTGTTCCTTTCGGACAGCAGAAGAAAAAGACCTTGACCGATTCGCGTTCAGTGGTAACGGGTGAGGAATTGCAGAAGCATCCTGTCACCATTCTTCAGAATGCTTTCACCTCTACCCTCAATGGTGTGGAGACATACGAGTGGTCTTCTGAGCCTGGTTGGTCGGAGAGTTTCCTCTTCGTTCGTGGTATCCGTACCACCAACCAGAGTGCCCGTTCACCGCTGATTATCGTGGACAATGTGGAGCGTGACCTCTCCTTCCTCGATGCATTCCCTATCGAGAGTGTAACGGTGTTGAAGGATGCCGCAGCTTCTGCCATCTATGGTATGCGTGGTGCCAACGGTGTCATCATGGTGACTACCAAGCGTGGTAATGCAGGCAAGACCAAGATAGACTTCACGCAGGAAGTAGGTTTCCAGACGCTCGCAAACAAGATGGAGGTCCAGAACTCCTACAATATGGCATTGACCCGTAATCAGGTGCGCTACCTGAGCGGTATGAACCCCATGTATACCGACGAGCAGATTGCCAACTACAAGTATGTTTGTGATGGCGGTACATTTGCCGATGACGATATTCGCAAGTACCAATACTTCAATACATCTTGGGCAGACCAGTTGTATCGCAGTGCAGCACCACAGTATCGCACCAACTTGCAGTTGAGTGGCGGTAACCAGCGTGCCCGTTACTACGTGAGCTTCTCTTACTTGCGTCAGGAGGGTATGTGGAATACGGAAGGTACAGAGATGAACAGCAACTTCAGTACCCAGCACGTGCTGAATCGTTGGAACCTCCGCTCCAACATCGACATCGACGTTTCCAAGTACTTGAACGTATCCGTTGACTTGGGCGGCCGTATCGACAACATCAAGCAGCCAACTGAGGGCGTGTTCAACCTCGTGACCTTCGGTGTTATCGAGGCCAACCCAATGGCTCCTACACACAACCCCGATGGCAGTATCTATGCTTCATCTACGGCCAACAACCCTGTGCGCTACTTGGGTGGTTCTGGTTTGGAGAAGAACCGTCGCCGCAACTTGTACTCTACCGTCAATGCGAAGTACGATTTGAGTCCGGTATTGAAGGGCTTGGGCTTGTTTGGCACCATTAGTTTTGATGCCTACGAGACCTTCCAGTCTACTCAGACCCACCAAATCAACTCTTGGAACTATGACTATGACAACTTGAAGGTGACCGATGTGAACGACTTCACCTATACACGTTACACTACCTACGCTGCTTTGAGCAATCCTTCTGCCAACCAGCGTGAGTATTACTATAACTTGAATATGTTTGGTGGCGTAAGCTATAAGAACAGTTTCGGCAAACACAACATCGATGCCAAGGCATTTGCCCGTTACTATCGCAATGAGAACACGGGTAGCGAGTCTGCCAACCGCTATTTAGCTTACAACTTGGCTGCTACTTACGACTATGCCAACAAGTATATCGCATCTTTCAACCTTTCACGTATGGGATGTGATAACTTCTCGCCAGACGACCGTTGGGGTACTTTCTGGGGTGCTTCCGCAGGATGGGTGCTTTCTGAAGAGTCTTGGATGAAGAAACTAGGTTTTGTTGACCTCTTGAAGCTTCGTGCTTCTTATGGTACGGCAGGTCAGTCTACCACAGGTGCTGGTCGCTATCCTTATCAGAGCATCTATGGCTCAGCCACAGGTTATGGCTTCGGTTATAACGCAACATGGATTAGTGGCTATGCGGAGAGCAAGACAGGTAATGCCAACAGTAAGTGGGAAATCTCCAAGATGGTGAACTTTGGTTTAGACTGGAGCCTTTGGAACAAGAAACTCTATGGTAACTTCGATATCTTCAAGGAGTGGCGTTCCAACATCTTGGTGTCTCGTTCTACCATCCCAGAAACCGTACTCGGTGTGCCTGTTGCACAGGATTCTTATGGTAAGGTAGAGAGCCACGGATACGAGTTGGTGCTCGGTCATCGCGGCAACATCGGTAAGGACTTCAAGTATTTCATCGAGGGTCAGCTCACCTTCAATACGAATAAGATTACTGACATCGACGAGACTGAACCTGATGTAGAGTGGCAGCGCAAGGCTGGTCATAGAATCTATGACAACACTTCTGTAGCCTCACTCTATGAGTCGGCTCAGACGGGTACCAACCAAGTGGGTGGATGGAACATCTACAAGTTCGACAAGTGGGCTTCAGACCCCAACTTGATCGCGACCTCTCAGCAGGATGCCATCGACCATCCAGAGAAGTATCCATACAACAGCTTCTCTAATGGTGCTCAGCAGTTGGGTACAGCCGTGTTCAAGGATATCAATGGCGACCGTGTGATCGACTCCAAAGATATGGTGCCAGACTCATACACCATCATCCCAGAGTTGATACCTACTTTCAACTTCGGTTTCGAATATAAGGGATTTGATGCTCGTATGATTGTGAATGCCTACCTCCGTCGTTCTGTATTCCTTTCACCAGCTATCAGCTATAGTGGTTGGAGTAATATGGGAACCCACGAGGTAACCAAGGCATGGGGTTATTATACCGACGATCCATCCGACCCACGAAATGTGAATGCTACTTATCCTCGTCCATTGTACAATGGATTCGATGCTGTAGACTCAGACCGCTCTACGGGCTCTTACCAGAACGATATCTGGGTGCGCAACGGAAACTTCTGGTCTATCCGCAACATCGAGGTAGGATACTCATTGCCGTCTAAGTTGATTTCTAAGTTGTGGATGACCAAGTGCCGTTTCTACTTCAGTGCTTACAACATTGCGACATTCAGCAGCTTGCCAGATGACGTAGACCCAGAGAAGCCAATGAGCTACTGCTGGTGGTATCCAAAGACCAAGTCGTTTACGTTTGGTATCAATATTGGTTTCTAATCCATTTTAGCATTAAAGAATCATGAAAAAGATTTTATTAGTAAATATATCGTTGGCGATGCTAGCTGCGGGAGGAATGACCTCCTGCAGCGACCTCCTCGACAAAGAAGTCGACTTGACTTACACAGATGAGAACATCTACAGCAACTACGACCGTACTCGTGGCGTCTTGGCGAATGCTTACACCTATCTCCCCGATGCCTTTGCCGGATACACCAACGGTCAGTTCCTTGCTGCTTCTCGTGACTGTATGACAGACAATGCTCTCTCATATTGGAATGTACACTACTATCACAGCGTGTTGAACGACTCGTACGATGCCAAGAACCATTATTTTGCCACGACTTATTGGACAAATGATTTGAAGGGTATCCGTGTTTGCAACGATTTCATCGCAAAGGCTCGTGAGAGCGTGCTAGGTAACGCAGACAAGTCTGGAGACGACAATCATCTCTACGACCGTAATGTGGCAGAGGCTCGTTTCATCCGTGCCATGCTTCATTTCGATATGATTGGTTATTTCGGTGCAGTGCCAATCGAAGACCATGTGCTGGACAACAGTGAGGCTTCCACCATCGGACGCTCCTCTGCCGTAGAGGCTTTGCAGTGGGTGGTAGATGAGTGTGACGCCGTGAAGGATGTGCTCCCGTTCCGCTATAGCAATGAGAACGAGAACTGGGGACGTGTAAACGGTGCTGCCGCTTATGCCTTGAAGTCAAGGGCATTGCTCTATCTGGCCTCTCCGCTCAACAATCCTAGCGGCGACCAAACATTGTGGCAGAAGGCTGCACAGGCTGCGCTCGACTTCATCAACAAGAATGCAAGCAGCAGTAATCCTTACAAGCTTTACACCACAGACGATAACGACATCAACCAAAACTACTACAAGTGCTTCACTACCACTCCTCACTTGAATCCTGAGTATATTCTCAGCCGTTCGGAGTGGACAACACGTGAGATAGAGTTGTTCAACACGCCTTGCGGATTCTCTGGTGACGTGAACTCAACAGGTCGTACCAATCCTACGCAGAACTTGGTGGATGCCTACGAGACCAAGAATGGTCTTCCTATCGATCAGGATCCTACCTACAACGATCAGGATCCTTACTCCAATCGTGATCCACGTTTGGAGCAGACCATCTTCCATCAGGGAACTGTCTGGGGTGACAAAACTCAGGATGAGGAGCGCACAGTGGATGTCTCATTCCCTGACGGTAAGGACTATCAGGCTTTGCATGGTGGTACAACAACGGGTTATTACTCCAAGAAGTTTGTCTACAACATGAGTTTCAAGAACCCTACCTACAATGTGCATGCTTGCCCCATCTTCCGTTATGCTGAGATTCTGCTGAATGCAGCAGAGGCATTGAATGAGGCTGGTCAGACAGATGAGGCTTATCAGTATGTCAATCAGGTGCGTGCCCGTGTAGGTATGCCCGCATACAAGGGCATGACACAGGATCAGCTCCGTGAGCGCATCCAGAATGAGCGCCGCATCGAGTTGGCTTTTGAGGACCATCGTTTCTTCGACGAGCGTCGTTGGAAATTGTTTGAGGGCAAGACCGCTTCTTCCGAGAAAAACCAACCACGCTACAAGCAGGTTTACAACATCTATAGCGTGGTAGTAACTCCAGACGAGAGTCAGGTTTATACTTATCGTAGCGACAATACTCACCCAACTCGTGCGTTTGCAAGTCCAAAGAACTATTACTTCCCTGTGCCAGACGACACATACAAGAAGGATCCAAACTTAGGACAGAACCCAGGCTGGGAACTTTCAGAGGCCAAGAAGGATGACACCACAACCGAGAGTGGCGAGTCTACAGGCGAGTAACCTTTGTCAATAACAAATAATATACCTTTAGAGGTGGGGTCTATGGCGGAAACACCATAGGCCTTCCTCGCTTTAAAGATGAATAATCAAAATCTATTATACAAGTTTGCAAGATGAAAAAGACTTTACTTTCTCTGATGAGCCTCATGGTTATGGGAGCGATGGCCCAGACCTCGGTCAGTGATGCCGACTTGGACGGGGCGTATAATAGCAAGAGCTATGATGGGCGCGTCAGCGTACACGACCCTTCTATCGTCATGGACGTGACGGGCTCCGCAACCAATCCGAAGTATTATATCTATGGTTCGCACCTGGGGCGGGCGAAGACTTACGCCACTGGCAACTACCAGACTTGGAACACGTTCAAGACGGGGGAGGAAAACACGGGCACCAGCAACAGTCTCTTTGCCGATGTGGATGGAAATGCCGTCAACTTCAAGGATGCTTATACTACCCATGCAGTCAAAAAGGTGAAAAACTACAAGGGTGAAGAGGTAGACTTTGGCAATTTCGATGCACATGGCTGGCAGTATAAGGGGAATACCGTGGCTGGCATGGAATGGGCACCAGACATCGTCTATAATAAAACCATGAAGAAATGGTGCATGTATATGAGCCTGAATGGTGATTATTGGTGCTCTACCATTGTCTGCTTCACTTCAGATGATTTGGAGGGGCCTTGGGTGTATCAAGGTCCTGTGGTCTGCAGTGGCTTCTCGGGCTTGTTCAGCCACAATAGCTACGCCACGTCGGATGACTGGAAGAATACCGACCTCGCCATTGCTACAGGTTGCACCTCTCTCCCCAAGCGTTATGCTGTGCCTTCTACTAGCAATTGGGGAAATTTTTGGCCCAACTGCATCGACCCATGCGTCTTCTATGATGACGATGACAACCTTTGGATGAGCTACGGATCGTGGTCGGGTGGCATCTTTATGATTCGCCTGAACCCGGAAAATGGTCTTCGCGACTATACTTACACCTTCCCATATCAAGAGAACGGAAAGGATGTCACTCCTGGCGCATACAGTCAGGCTTGCACCAGCGACCCCTACTTCGGCAAGAAGATAGCCGGTGGCTATTATGTGTCGGGAGAGGCCAGCTACATACAGAAGGTGGGCAAGTATTATTATCTCTTCATGAGTTATGGAGGCTTGGAGGCGGCTAAAGGTTATCAGATGCGTGTGTTCAGGTCGGAGAAGCCGGACGGTCCATACAAGGACTGCCTGACATCCACGGGTATCGATGCCATGTACAGCAATTACATCCTCAACTTCGGAGGTGATGCCAAGTGTGATGAGGGCGTGAAGATCTTCGGCAACTATCAGTGGGACACTATGCCTGTCGCAGAAATCGCTCAGGGACACAACTCTGCCATCGTAGACCACAAGAACCGTGCTTTGCTGGTTTACCATACTCGTTTCAATGATGGTACGGAGGGACATCAGGTGCGAGTGCATCAGCTCTTTGTAAATCAAGACGGTTGGCTCGTGGCTTCACCTTACGAGTTTAGCGGCGAGACTGTTACCCATGACGACATTGCCAGCAAGCAACTCTATACGGCCAGTGAAGTAGAGGGCGATTATCAGTTGATTACTCATCCTTATCGCCAGAACACGGCTGCCAAGGACTATGAGAAGCCTGTCACGATCCACCTCAATGCCGATGGCATGGTGACGGGTGAATATACAGGAACATGGGAGTTGGTAAGTGGTACTAGCTACATCAACCTGACACTGAAGGGAACTGCTACGGCTCATACTGACGTGACATTCAAGGGCGTGCTCACCGAGCAGACCATCGACTATACCGACATCAAGGCTCTCTGCTTTACTGCCCTCAGCTCTTCTAACGGTTCCGCAACATCGGGCGGCGCCAGCTTGCAGACTCGCGGATTGTGCATCTGGGGAAGCAAGGCGGATGCCAAGGCTGCCATCAAGTATACGCTCGACAAACTGACAGTGCCATTCACTGACGGTGCTACCTTGAATACCAAGCCATCCCTGCCTACCGATAGTAAGTTGGGCACTACCATCTCATGGAAATCAAGCGACACTTCTGTCATGGCAGATGATGGTACAGTAAAGGGTAAGGGCACGGTCGTGATGACCATGACCATTTCCAAGGATGGTTATGAGTATAGCAAAGCCTATAACCTCACCATTGATGCCGATGCCGAGGAGACGACTCCTGTGTATTATCCAGAGTCTGCTACGAAGAATACAAGCATGGCATATGATACGAATCTCTCTGCCGATTATACATTGTTAGCAGGTAAAAAAATAGAATTCAAGTTCTATAATTATACCGATGGTACTGCCAATTACAAGAGTTGGGTGCTTGGTGTCTCTAATGTGGCTCATGATGCGGACGGTTTCACCAGACTGGTCATGCTGCGTAATGACAATTGGGAGAATGTAGCATGGGGCAATACCGGTTGTGTCAGTGATTTCAATTGGGATACATTTGTTGCCGACATGAATGGCTCATTGGTTGACATGGTAGTAGAACTTACTACGGATGGTGTGTTTAAGATGACTTCTACCATCACGACCACTTCCAAGAAGGTATACAACTATTCTTATACCAAGACGCTCACAGATAAGCCTTCTCAAGTCAATGTGTTCTTCACCGGCGAGAATTCTTACATCGACGGCTCTAGCGTGACGGGCATCGAGGAACCACTCATTTTCAAGAAGCAGGCTGACGGCAAATGGTACAACCTCGCAGGTCAGCAGGTGGACAAGAACTACAAGGGCGTAGTGATTGTAAACGGCAAAAAAATTGTGAACAAGTAAATCTCTTTTGAGAATATGAATTTCTCTAAGATACTTTTGGGAGCAGCAATGATGATTGCTGCTCCTGCTTTAAATGCTCAGACGGTGGTCGAGACCCCGATGGTTCACGATCCCGTCATGGCTTACGAAGCTGGCAAGTACTATCTTTACTGTACAGGTCATGGCATCACGCAGATGACTTCTACCGACCGCAAGCACTGGACGATTGCCATGGAAGGTGTTCTTCCGAACGAGAAGATACCCGCTTGGACCCACGACAGTGTTCCTGGTTTCGAGACCCATATCTGGGCACCCGATGTCATCAAGTATAAGAACAAGTGGTACATGGGCTATTCCTGCTCAACCTTTGGCAAGAACACATCAGCCATCGGCTTGCTGAGCAACACCTCGCTCTCTAATGCCGATGGATGGAAGGATGAGGGATGCCTCGTTGCCTCCAAGGGCGACAGAGACCAATGGAACGCCATCGACCCTAATTTTGTAATCGATGAGAAGGGCAAGCCTTGGATGACATGGGGATCCTTTTGGGACGGCATCCAGCTCATTCCGCTCGACAAGAAGACGATGCACGTGAAGAAGGGGGCGAAACCGCAGACCATCGCCCGCCGTCATGCTGTGGGCGACACCAACGTGGAGCCGAACCCCACCAGCAAGTATGCCGGCACCAACGCCATCGAGGCTCCGTTCATCATGAAGCATGGAGATTACTACTATCTCTTCGTGAGCTGGGACTACTGCTGCCGAGGCATCAAGAGCAACTATCGTGTGGCTGTGGGCAGGAGCAAGAAGGTGTCTGGCCCTTATCTCGACAAGAACGGCAAGAGCATGATGGAGGGTGGCGGCACCCTGATTCTCCAAGGTGACAAGAAGGAATATGAGGCGATGGGGCATTGCTCTGCCTACACCTTCCCCGATGGCGACCGCTTCTTCTGTCATGGCTACAGTGTGGCGAAGAATGGCGCCAGCATTTTGGTAGAGAAGAAAATCAACTGGACGAGTGATGGTTGGCTGACATTAGAGTGATTGGCCAATGACTTTATTAAAAGCAGATGGCAACAAGCCTTTTATTATATGAAGGTTTGTTGCCATCTGCTTTGTTTATCTGATGAGGTCCTTTATTTCCTCTATCGTCAACCCTGATCCTTTGGCGGCGATGTCGGGAGCGAGACCGAGATCTAATAGCCTTTTTGCCGTTGCTAATTTCTCTTTTCTTTCGCCTTCGGCAATGCCCTCAGCACGTCCTTCCGCACGTCCTTTTTCATAACTTCCGCCAAGTAATGTCTTTTCCGTCCTTACAATGTCCCAGAACTTGTCGTATCCTCTGAGCTCTTCCTCGGTAAAGGCCGTGACTTCCACCTCTTCCAGGGCTTTTTTGATTTCAGGGTTTTCTTTCAGGTCGGCAGAAGGAGTCTGTGTGTCATCGTCGATTTCCGTTAGGAAGCGAAGCCATAATACGGCCATTCTCTTCTCTGCCACCGTATGGGGAGTAATCTTGGGGAGTTCGATGAATGTGAAGTGCAAGCCTTCGATGACCCTGTCGGTATGCTTGTCGCATACGATTTTGTAGTTGTGCAGGTATTCCTCCAGGTCAGGTTCGAATATTTCGTTTACGAGATTCAGGGAGTATACTGGTCTCAAGTCTTTGTATTGCCCCTTCTTTTTAGCTTGAGTCACGTAGAGCTTGGACGCATTGAATAGTACGCGCTGCTTGAAGGCGTTGGTCCATTCCATTTGCATCTCCACGCAGAACTGTCTGCCCCTGATGTCCTTGCATAATACATCCACGATGGAGTTCTTGTGTTCGTAGAGTTCTGGCACAAGTTCTGTCGGCAAGTATTCTATGCTCTCTATCTGTTCGTCATCGCTGAGTGGCAATAGGGCATTGAGTAGGCTAATCAGCAAGTCTGGGTGTTTGCCGAATATCTTCTTGAACGTCAAGTCTGCCTTTGGGTCTAAGTATCTCATAAGCCTCTTAATTTGAATGTTGTTGCAGCATCCTATGCAAAGCTACGAGTCTTATTTGTATTTACCAAATGTTTTTGGTTAAATTATTCTTCGATTGTCGGTAGGCGATAGCTTATCCGAGTATGAAGTTGGCTATGAAGATGAGGCTGAGGATAACCAAGGTCACGTTCACTTGCTTCCATTTGCCGGTGCACAGCTTCAGGATGACGTAGCTCAGTATGCCTAGGCATATGCCGTCGGCGATGGAGTAGCAGAGCACCATTGTTATCATCGTGATAAACGCGGGGAAGGCCTCACTCACGTCGGAGAGATTGAGCCGTTTTACCGAGTCGAGCATCAACACGCCTACCAAGACCAGTGCGCCGCTGGTTGCCGCGCTTGGGATGAGCAAGAACAATGGCGAGAGGAAGAGGGCGAAGATAAAGAGGATGCCGGTAACAAACGAGGTCAAGCCGCTACGTCCGCCCTCGGCGATGCCGGAAGCACTCTCCACGAATGTTGTCAGCGTGCTGGAACCGAGAAACGCGCCACAAGTCGTGCCGATGGCATCGCTCATCATCGCCTCCTTGATCTTGGGAATGGTTCCGTCGGGGCGCACGATGTTTGTCTTATAGGCGAGGCCAACGAGCGTGCCCACGGTGTCGAAGATGTTTACCAACAGCAAGGAAATTACCACCATCAGCGTGCGGAAGTTGAGGATGCCTGTGAAGTCGAACTGGCAGAATATCGGCGATAGGCTTTGCGGCATGGAGATCGGTACCCAATGGCTTGGGATTTGCGTCACGCCAAGAGGTATTCCTATTATGGTCGTTGCGATGATACTTACAAACAACGCGCCTTTTACCTTCCTTGCCATGAGTACGCCACTCAGCAATATGGCTATTACGCCCAGTATGGCCCCGGGTGTGAACTTGCCAAGCGTTACGAACGTGGCGGGCGACGACACGATGATGTCGGCGTTTTTCAAGCCGATAAACGCTATGAACATGCCAATGCCAACGGATATGGCATAACGCAAGTTCTCGGGTATGGCGTTGAGTATGGCCTCGCGCACGTTGATAAAGGTGATGAGCAGGAAGATGATGCCTTCCATGAGCATTATCGCAAGCGATTGTTGCCAAGTGTAGCCCATCGCCTGGCAGAGCGTGTAGGCGAAGAAAGCGTTCAAGCCCATGCTTGGCGCTTGGGCAAACGGGAGCTTAGCCATGAAGGCAAGCAGCAACGTGGCTATGGCTGAGGCCACTGCCGTGGCGGTGAACAGCGCGCCACGATCCATGCCCGTCACGCTGAGGATGGTGGGGTTTACGGCGAGTATATAGCACATTGTAAGAAAAGTGGTGGCACCAGCCACCACCTCTGTACGTTTGCGCATGGTCTTGGCATCGAAGCCAAGCAGCTTTTGCAGTATCATGTTTCTGTTTAAACGTTATAGCAACTTTGGCAACTCAAACAGTTTTATGCCGTTGCTGCCCTTTATGAGAATGCATTTGCCTGAAGGCTTGTCGGCGGCAATGGCCTGCTCCACTTCCTCCACATTATTATATTTATGGAAGTCGCACTGCGTCTTGCCAAACTCCTCGCCAACGAGCCACACGTCGTTCAAGCCTTTTGCCTTCAAGTCGTCAACTATCTTTTGATGCTCGGCATCGCTCACCTCGCCGAGTTCCCTCATGTCGCCGAGTATGGCCATCTTTGGCTGTGGCGTGGCAATCTGCGCGAAGCTGTCGAGAGCCGCCGCCATGCTTGTGGGGTTGGCGTTGTAGGCGTCCACGATAAGCGTGTTGCTGTCGGTCTTCACGAGTTCCGAGCGATTGTTGGTTGGCTCGTAGCTCTCTATGGCATGGCAAACCTGCTCGGCGGTCACGCCAAAATGCAACCCCACGGTTATCGCCGCGAGCACGTTGTCGAGGTTGTAAGAGCCAATGAGCTTGGTCTTCACCTCATGCCATTCGTTCAGGGCAACGGGAATGGCCTCGCCATCGCCACCGCATCTCCATTCTATTGTGATGAACGGGGCGGCAGCCGTCACCTTTCCTTGAACCTCAGCCTGGTCGTCGGCACCATAGCTCACTATGCGGTCGAGCTCACGCTCACGTGCCATCTCCACGAGGTTGTCGTTAGCGGTGTTCAGGAAAACGAGCGCGTTGTTGGCTTTCAAGAAGTCGTAGAGCTCGCCCTTGGTTTTCTTCACGCCCTCGAAGGAGCCGAAGCCCTGGAGGTGCGCCCTGCCAACATTGGTTATCAGTCCACATGTGGGCTCCACATATTCCACGAGCTTCCTTATGTCGTCAGGGTGCGACGCGCCCATTTCCACCACGGCAATCTCATGATCCTTGTTGAGTCGCAACAAGGTCTTTGGCACGCCTACATCGTTGTTGAAGTTGCCCTCGGTGTGCATCACGTCGTATTTCTCGGCAAGCACTGCCGAGACAAGTTCCTTTGTCGTGGTCTTGCCGTTGGTGCCCGTTATTCCTACTACAGGAATGTCGAACTGCCTGCGATGCTCGCGTGCCAGCTCCTTGAAGGTGGTGAGGCAATCGTCCACGAGAATGTATCGGTCATCGCCCTCAACATAATATTCTTTCTCGTCTATCACGGCGTAGGCGCATCCTTTTTCCAGAGCTGCCGCCGCGAACTTGTTACCATCAAACGACGCGCCTTTCAGCGCGATGAAGATGCTGCCCGCCGGGCACTGACGACTGTCAGTGGTCACCAGTGGGCACTTTTTGTATATAGCGTATAATTGCCGAATATCCATGACCTTATGTTCTCTAATTATGAGAAAAGCCCTTTATGCGAACTGGTTCTCCACGATGTCGGTGAGCACGTCCTTGATGTCGAGACCAGCCGCGCGCACCTGCTGCGGAATGAAGCTCGTCACGGTCATGCCCGGCGTGGTGTTTATCTCGAGCATGTTTATCTTGTCGTTGCCGTCGGCATCCTTGGTTATTATGTAGTCGATGCGGATGATGCCGTTGGCGTGCAGAATGTCGTATATGCGGCTTGTCTCCGCCGCCACCGCCTTTGCGGTCTCCGGCGAGAGGCGTGCTGGAGTTATCTCCTTCACCTTGCCGTTGTACTTGGCATCGTAGTCGAAGAACTCATCCTCCGTCACCACCTCAGTGGCAGGCAGCACCACGCTCTTGTCCTTGGTCTTGTAAACGCCTTGCGAAATCTCGATGCCCTCCAGGTAGCCCTCTATCATAGCCTCGTTGCTCTCCATGAAAGCCACACGCAGGGCGGGGGCGAGCTGGTCGGCGTTCTTCACCTTGCTCACGCCGAAGCTGGAGCCGTCGGCAGCGGGTTTCACGAAGCAAGGCATGCCCAGGCGCTTCTCTATGGCGGCTGGGTCGTAGTCGTCGTCGCGACGCAGGAGGATGCTGTCGGCAACGTTCACGCCAAAGCCGCGCAGGTAGTTGTTGAGCACGAACTTGTCGAAGGTCATTGCCTCTACCAGCACGCCCGAGGTGGAGTAGGGCAGGTGGATAAGGTCAAAATAGCCTTGCATCATGCCGTTCTCGCCTGGCTGGCCATGTATGGTGATATAAGCGTAGTCGAACACCACGGCCTTGCCGTCCTCGCCGATGAAGGAGAAGTCGGCCTTGTCGATGGGAGCCACGTTGCCGTTGTCGAAACTGACGTGCCAGTTGGTGCCCTTGATGTCAACTAAGTAGATATTGTAACGCTCCTTGTCGAAAAAGGAGTAAAGTCCTTGTGCCGAGCGCAACGATACGTCGTGCTCTGATGAATCGCCACCGCAAACGATGGCAATGTTTCTTTTTAAATTTTCCATTTGCTATTAATATACTTTCTCCATTTATCTATCAATGCCTCTAGGTCGTCGGGCCACTGCGAGTCGAAGTCCATCTCCTCGCCCGTGCGCGGATGCTTGAAGCCGAGGGTCTTGGCGTGCAGTGCCTGTCTTGGGCACAACTCGAAACAGTTGTGTATGAACGCCTTGTACGACGAGCTGCGTTGCCCCCACAGGATCTCCATGCCGCCATACCTCTCGTCGCCAAACAAGGGGTGGCCTATTTCCTTCATGTGGGCGCGTATCTGGTGGGTACGCCCCGTCTCCAGCACGCATTCCACGAGTGTGGTGTAGCCAAAGCGTTCCAGCACCCGCCAATGGGTCACGGCGGGCTTGCCTATGCCCGAGTCGGGCGCGAACACTTTCATGCGCAACCGGTCCTTGGGGTCCCTGCCTATGTTGCCCTCCACGCGCCCGGAGTCTTCTTGGAGGTTTCCCCACACGAGGGCGTTGTAGGCACGGTGCGTGGTCTTGTTGAAAAATTGCTTGCCGAGCGATGTCTTCGCGTCGGCGGTCTTCGCCACCACGAGCAAGCCGCTCGTGTCCTTGTCTATGCGGTGCACGAGTCCCACGGCAGGGTCGTTGGCGTTGAATGTCTTCAGGTCGCGCAGGTGCCACGCCACGGCGTTGATGAGCGTGCCGTTGAAGTTGCCGGCACCCGGATGCACCACCATTCCGGCAGGCTTGTTCACCACGAGCACGTCGTCGTCTTCGTAGGCCACGTCGAGCGGTATGT
This sequence comes from Lachnospiraceae bacterium, assembly GCA_963654295.1. Lineage (GTDB taxonomy): Bacteria > Bacteroidota > Bacteroidia > Bacteroidales > Bacteroidaceae > Prevotella. The sequence continues at coordinate 23,453 of CAVJZZ010000040.1, forward strand.
CCTCCGCCTGTATGGAGGAGTCGTGCTTAGGGTGGTCGAGCATGAGGGTTATGACGTCTTCGGGCCGCACCTTGTAGTTGCTCTTCACAGGCTTGCCGTTCACTTGTATGCACCCCGCGTCGGCAGCCGTCTGTATGCGGTTGCGCGAGGAGTGCTGCATGTGCTCGGCGAGAAACTTGTCTATCCTCACTGGTTGCTGGCCGGCGTCCACCGTCATTCGCCAGTGCTCAAACTGCCCTGGCTCTTCTGCCGTGGTGTCGTCTTGCAATTCCTCTAAGTCGTCTATGATCAAATCGTCGGTCATTGTTCTCGTCCTTGATGTTTATTCCACGGGCGTGAATGGGTCTTTCTCGGGTTCCTCCTTCTTCTTGGCGTGCTCCTCTTCCTCTGGCGCGCCCACTTCCTGAAACTCGTCCATGTCGCCCTCTCCGTTGTCGGTCGTGTTGAGCTCCTGGTCTACGTAGTCCACCGAGTCGCTCTCGTTTCTCATGCCATTGCCGGCCTGTATCACGAGCCGTGCGTCCACGGGTATGCGGTCGCCGTAAGCCACGTGCCTGCCGTTTACGAGGATGCCGTACACCCAGTCTTTCTCACCCGCTACAAATTCTGGCGGGTTGAGCTTGAACCCCATCGCCGTGAGCTTGGCCATAGCCTCGCGCAGCGAGCAGTTGTCTATCACGTCGGGCAGCGCTATCGTGGGCGTGTGGGTGGCGTTGATGGTGACATACACCGTGCGCCCGGGCTTCACGCTCTCCCCCGGTGCCGGATATTGCTCGAGTATGCGTCCCGGCGGCAGCGTCTTGATGTAGCCGGTGTCGCTCACCTCGATGTTGAGGCCGAGCTGTGTGAGCACTTCGCGTGAGTTCTCAAAAGTCTTGTGGGTGAGGTTCGGAATGGTGACAGCCTTGCCGTGGAATGTGTAGAGGTCAACGGCAAACTTGAATCCAAAGGCAAGGGCCACGATGACAATCGCCATCGCCACGAGGTTGCCCCAAAGCATCTTGCTCTTGAATTTGCCTATAAACTCTTTAATCGACATCGGTTGCTGTTTTTTTCATAATATAAGGTGCGGCACGGCCAGTCACTTATTTATGCAAAGGTAAATAAAAAGGCTGGAAAGCAAAAGAAAATGCGTTTTTTTCTCTCACTCCCAACCGTCGTTCAATGCAAAAGGCAGACAAAGGTATACCCTTGCCTGCCTTTTGCTGCGTGCTGACGTTGTGAGAAAGCTTACTTTCCGTGGTTCTCATCAGAAACGGTGAGCTTCTTGCGGCCACGAGCGCGACGAGAAGCCAAAACGCGACGGCCGTTCTTGGTGGCCATACGCTCACGGAAGCCATGCTTGTTCACACGGCGGCGGTTGTGAGGCTGAAATGTTCTTTTCATCTTTTATTCGTAATTTAATTGTTATCTGTTGTTGCCAAAAGGGTAAATTGAACCCTTTCGGGGTGCAAAATTACTCATAAAAATCGAATTGACAAAGAATTATATCATTTTTCGATGTTTTTTTCTGATTTCTTAGTAACTTTGCATCCGCTTACAACGCATAATAATATAGTAAACATACAATTACCATGAGTATTAATTCACAGGAAATCAAGAAAGGCACCTGCATCCGCATGGATGGCGGCATTTGGAAATGCATCTGGTTTGAGCATCGTAAACCCGGTAAGGGCAATACCGTTATGAACACGAAGCTGAAGAATGTTGCCGACGGCCGTGTGCTGGATCGCACGTTCCAGGTTGGTTTCAAGCTCGACGACGTTCGCGTGGAGCATCGTCCATACCAGTATCTCTATGAGGATCCCACAGGTTGCATCTTCATGAACCAAGAGACTTTCGAGCAGTTCCCCATCAACCGCGACCTCATCACTGGCGGTGAGTTCATGAAGGAAGGCGACGTGGTCGACGTGCAGCTCTCTGCCGACGACGGCGCTATCCTCTCAGCCGAGATGCCTCCAAAGACCAATCTCATGGTGGCTCACTCTGAGCCGGGCGTGAAGGGCAACACTGCCACCAACGCCACCAAGCCCGCCACGCTGGAGACCGGCGCCGAGATCCGCGTGCCTCTCTTCATCAACGAGGGTGACCTCATCACTGTCAACACCGAGGATGGCAGCTATGTTGGTCGCGTGACCGAGAAGAAGTAAAAACAAGTCACATCAAATATTGAAAACGTCCGCAATCACATGGTTACTGTGGCTGCGGACGTTTTTTTTAAACGACAAAGGCAGATGAAATACAGCATTATCGTTCCCGTTTACAACCGTCCCGACGAGGTG
>CAVJZZ010000041.1:0-24328 GCA_963654295.1 Lachnospiraceae bacterium
TTCACGGCAGAGGATGCCACGGATGGAGTTATTCTGAGCGAGAAAGTAGTATGGTAACGAGTCTATAAAATAGGCAGCCCATGAAATGATGATAGAAAAGAAATAAGAATTTGTTTGCGGTACGTTACCGCTTTTAGAAAGGCGCATTGTTCTCGTCCGGCTCCGCCAAGGTGAAAATTTGTTGATCATTCTTTTAGTCAGACGTAGGTAATAATTCATTTCCCAAACAAAAAGTGTTTGGGAAATTCTTTATTCTCGTATATATCAACTATTTTTGTAAAACTAATCAAGAAGAATATATAAAAAACTTATTTGCGATGAGCAAGAGTGAAAAAGATATAGCGGTGTTCTTGTCGTTTTGTATTGAGCAGTATGCCAAGGCAAAAGACATCACCACGGACGAAGCAATAAGCCTGTTGGAGCAATATGGCATAGCGGAACATTTCTGCGAATTCTATGACGTGCTTCACACCCAGGGTGGGCAGTGGATAGTAGAAGAAATCGACGAAATGATAAATAGAAGAAAGAAATGAGCAAGATATATCATGGAAGTCTTGAAGAGGTTCGCACCCCTGAGATACGTCAACCCAACCGTTCGCTCGATTACGGCGTAGGTTTCTACACCACAACCTCATATGAGCAGGCTGAAAAGTGGGTCAAGCGAAGGATGAGCGACAACAAAGTGAGTGTTGGTTATGTCAGCGTATACGAACTGGACGATGACGCCCTCAAACACTTCAATACACTCATTTTTGACAACCCTACCGAAGAATGGGTAAACTTCGTGATGAAGAATCGCACCGAAAGAGGCTTCACACACAATTACGACATCGTTTACGGACCAGTAGCCGACGATAGCGTCTATACACAGTTCACGCTCTATGAGGGAAATATCATCAGCATGCCCACTCTCATTCAGGAACTGAAAACCTACAAGTTGGTAGATCAGTATCTTTTCCATACTGAGAGATCGCTGCAAACCATTAAGTTTGTTGAATCAATAAGAATTGAATTATGAGTACAAAAATTACACAAGACAATCTCTATTTGCTATTGCCTTGCAAAATAGGCTGGCTGGCGCCTTGGCTTTCAGAGGACAAAGGCATAAGCCTTACAGAAGCCATTAGCCGCATTTATCACTCCAAACTCTACAAGAAGCTGGCGACGGAGAGTACCAAATACTGGCATCTTGGTCCTGTAGACCTCTACAACGAACTCAAAGAAGAACTGCAATAAACCGCTCGGAACTTTATAGTAACAAATGTACAACATTTATCTCACTCCACCCACTGAAATGGGGTAAAAATCGTGCTGTGGAAACTTCTTAGACCTACAGTACGATTTTCGCTCAAATTTATTCTTTTTTCAGGCAACTGTCTTCGGGTTTACAATTCGCCTGCCTCCACCATCAGCACCACACGTTCGGTGAGGCGATCAGTCCCATTGGGATCGTATCCCTTGGTGAGACTGGCTCCAAAAGCCCATGCAAAAGCTTGCCAAAAACCAGCACGGATAGGTCCGAGAAAAGCCTTGACCAACCCGTAGGCAGACGAATTACATTCGCGGTTGACCAATTTGATGAGGAGCTTGCCCTGTGAATAGCTGAGTTTTTTCATGCGCGGCGTGTATTGACGACGTATATCCTCCTCCACCTGCTTCATATACTGGTCCTTGGCACGCTTGTTGGGCAACGTCTGCAACACATCATATACCTCAAGGATGATGGCGTTGCACTCCTTGGCAATGGGCAAAACCTTTTTCACATTATACACCAAACGGTTGTAGGCTTCGCGCTGCCGGGCGTTCTTCAGTTCGAGCGGAGGGTATACATAGACGTTGTTCATCTGCACATACTGTATGCTGTCGCTCCCGAGCAACACCTTGCCCACCTTGAGCATGGGCACGAAAGTGGGATTGTCCATGTCCACTTCACGGTCTTCGGGGTTGACGTTCGCCGGCTTGTCGCTCTGCGCATGCACACCGAGACATCCCAAACCTGCCAACAACAATAAAACCAACGTTCTCATCCTTGTCATGGCAGCAAAAGTAATTATTATTTTCGATATGACAAAAGAATTGTAACCGTCTTTTATAAGTGTTTCATTTATTTTGATTAACTTAGCGCACAAATAAACAAACCCTACAAGAGATGAAACTTTGCATCATTGTTCCCTGCTATAATGAAGAAGAAATACTGCTGTGGTCTGTAGAAAAATTGCAGACTCTCGCCAAAAGACTCAAGGCGGAAACCAACACGGAAGCCACATTGCTGTTGGTCAACGATGGCAGTAGCGACCGCACCTGGCCACTCATAGAACAATGTTGCACCCGATATGACAACGTGGCAGGATTGAAACTCTCGCACAACGAAGGTCACCAAAACGCCCTGTGGGCAGGACTGGAACAATGTGTGGACAAGTTTGACGCCTCTGTAAGCATCGATGCCGACCTGCAAGATGACGAGAATGCCATCCTCGAAATGGCACAGCAAGCTCATCAAGGAGCAGACATCGTCTATGGTGTGCGCAAGCGTAGGCAGACCGACACCCTCTTCAAGCGTGCCTCGGCACAGGCTTTCTACAGACTGATGCGTCTTGCCGACCCCGAAATCATATACAACCACGCTGACTTCCGGTGGATGAGCAAACGCGCCATGCAAGCATTACTCACTTATCCGGAACGCAATCTCTTCCTTCGCGGCGTAGTGCGACAGTTGGGATTTCGTGAGGGGTTCGTCTATTACGACCGTAAAGCGCGCACGGCAGGCGAGAGTAAATACCCGCTCAAGAAGATGATCCACTTCTCTGTCGATGGCATTACGTCGTTCTCCGTGGCACCCTTGCGCTGGATCACTTACATCGGCTTGACCATGACCCTTGTCTCCATCGCCATGATCATCTTTGCCCTCGTAGAGCATAGTCAGGGAAAAACCATCGAAGGATGGACTTCTTTGCTCGTCTCACTATGGTTCATCGGTGGAGTAGTCACCACAGGCGTGGGTATCACGGGAGTGTATATAGGCAAGATATATACGGAAGTGAAACGCCGACCACGCTATTTCATTGAGGAAAGAAAGAATATTTAGCAGAAGATAATCCGTCTTCTGCTTTCTTTTTCCACATATCAATAACACTGATAATCAACAGTCTATGCATATTACCAACAAGTTTTCCCCTGTTTTATCCACAGCTTTTTCACTGCTCATATTGCTCTCTCTTTGCGGTTGCAAAGAGAACAAGGAGAGCAAGCCGGCAGAAACCGACAATCTGCGGTTCACCAACGACGTGATGTGTCCCTACACCCCTGTGAAAAACCAAGGGAAAAGCAACGCTTGCTGGATCTACGCCATGCTTGCCACCATAGAAAGCGAGCACATCAAGCGAGGCGATTCTGTCAACCTTTCCCCACAATATGTCATTTATCAGCAACTGCGCGAACAAGCCGCATGGCGCTATCTTTCCCAAGGACGCATCGCTTATAGTGACCGGGGCGTGATGCCCATGCTTTTGAAACTCATCCAAGAGCACGGTGTGATGCCCTATGATGCATTCCACGGAAATGCCAACATCCCTGTTGTACGCCGGAAAATGTATCGAATTATAGACGAATGTGTGGCGCGACGCACTGGAATCAAGACCATGCAGCAACTTGTGGACAACCTTTTGCAAGACGAGATAGCTCCATTGTCGCCCCACGTTTATATGTTTGGTGCAGAATATACCCCACAAGAGTTCGGACACAGTGTATGTATGCCCGATGAATACATCGCCATGACCAGTTATCAACACCACGATTTCAACACCTATGTAGATTTGGAAATACCTGACAACAAGCGCCATTGCACATTCTATAACGTGCCGATAGACACACTTGTCAACACTATTATCAACACCTTGAAAGCAGGTTATCCCGTCTGCTGGGAAGGCGACACAAGTGAACCGGGGTTCTCTTTCACACGCGGCATAGCGCACTTGAAAGACGAGAGCAAACCCTGTTTGCAAGCCGACCGCCAGAAAGACTTTGAAAACTACCGCACCACCGATGACCATGCAATGGAACTGGTGGGGCTTGCGCACGACAACCATGGCCGTACTTATATAGTATGCAAGAATTCATGGGGCACTGCCAATCCCTACGGAGGTCTTCTATACATGTCTATCCCTTATCTGCGCAGCAAGACCATTGCCGTAGTTATCAACAGAATGCACACCTCTTTTTAAAAACTACCTTATTATATATGACAAGAATGAAAACAAAAGCCATTATTCTCGACTTCGACGGCACACTCGGTGACTCACAACGCCTCATTATCGACACCCTGCAGCAAACCATTCAACACATGAAATTGCCTGCACGCACAGATGAACAGTGTCGCGCCACCATCGGACTCCCCCTTTTCAAGGCATTCACCACCATGTTTAACCTCAGTGACGAAGAAGGAGAACGCTGTGCTGCCGCCTATCGCGACATCTTCGAACACAATAATGTGCCAGGTAGGGTTACGCTTTTCCCACATGTTATTGACACTTTATCCACACTACACGCACAAGGCTACACGCTCACTATAGCCAGTAGCCGCCACAGTCATACCCTTCACCAATATGCCAAAGATCTCGGCATCGCCCCCTACCTGTCGTATATCATCAGTTCGGCAGAAGTGAAAAATGCCAAGCCAGACCCGGAAATGGTCAACAAGACACTTGAACATCTGCATCTGCAAGCCGAAGAAGCCATCGTGGTGGGTGATGCCACGTTCGACATAGATATGGCACACAATGCAGGAGTACGCGCCGTGGGAGTTACCTATGGCAACGGTACGCGCGAAGATATGCTTCGTGTGCATGCAGAATGGATTATCGATGACTTCGCCGACTTATTACCTATCCTTAAAAATGAATGAAAAAGAAGCCTTCACAACATATACACACAAACTGTTGAAAAGTGTATGGAAAACAGCAAGCATAACGCAAGAATAACTTTACTACTTTTCCACAGCCCAGAAAGACAACCCGAAAGATGCGGATATCCACACGTTTGTGAGGAAGTTTTTGGCAACTTTTCCACGGAATTAGAACGGAAAAAGATATAAACTTATTAACTTTGCACTAATGGGGCATATTGTGGATAACTTTATCTAACCGCTGATTATCAGCCAAAAGATATCAGAAGCACATGCGAACAACTGCATACGATGTGTTGAATACGTAAATACCAAATATTCAGGCTGGTTTTTATCCACTTATACACGCCCCATCATACATCTTATAGTTGTTTTTTAAAATTAAAGAATAATAGGATAAATATAATATATGTTGAAGAAAGAATGGGAAGAAAAAGGGTTTATCGATGAACCCGTGCCCGACTCATTGGACTTGAAGTCGGAGATACGCCAGTTGTGCAAGGAGAAAAACGCAGTCATTTTGGCACACTACTACACACGTGGCGAGATACAAGAGGTTGCCGACTTTATCGGTGACTCATTGGCACTGGCACGCAAGGCGGCACAGACAGACGCTAAAATCATGGTGATGTGTGGTGTTCACTTCATGGCTGAGACCTGCAAACTGCTCAGTCCGGACAAACTGGTGCTTGTGCCCGACCTCAATGCCGGTTGCTCTCTCGCCGATTCTTGCCGTGCTGACGACTTGAAGAAATATAAGGAAGCACATCCTGGCTACAAAGTAGTGAGCTATGTGAACACCACAGCTGCCGTCAAAGCGCTCACCGATGTGGTCGTTACCTCAGGCAATGCCAAGAAGGTGGTCGATGCTTTTCCGCAGGACGAGAAACTTATCTTTGGTCCTGACTATAACCTCGGATCTTATATCAATAGCGTGACAGGACGGAATATGTTGCTCTGGCAGGGTGGTTGTCATGTGCATGAGCGTTTCTCTGTGGAGGCTATCCTCAAACTAAAGCAGGAACATCCCGGTGCGCTCGTCATGGCACACTTGGAATGTAAGGGACCTGTGTTGGCAGTAGCCGATGTGGTGGGTTCTACAGCCGTGATGTTGAATTATGCCCAGGAACACGAACAAAAGGAATATATCGTGGCTACGGAAGCTGGTATCTTGCACGAAATGCAACGCACGTGTCCCGACATGCAGTTTTATCCTGTTCCTCCCGAGGTGAGTGAGGGAGCGATAGGCTGTTCGTGCAATGAGTGCGAATACATGAAGCTGAATTCGCTCCAGAAGATTTATAATACGCTGAAGTACGAATGGCCTTCGGTAGACGTGGATGCTGCCATTGCAGAGGATGCGGTGAAGCCCATCCACAGGATGCTGGAGTTGAGCTGAAATGATACGAAAAAAGGACTGGCATCACTGCCCGTCCTTTTAATGCATATAATATAACTTTATAAACTAAACTTGCGATTATATTTTACCGCATGATCCCTTTAATGTAACTGTTTTTTTGAAGATATGAAGTGGTATTGTCTTTTGTCGCTGCAAAGGTATTATAACACTCAAAACTTCATGATAAATATTGTTTCATAGATAGCAAAAAATCGTTCATGTATCATTTTTATGATAGAATGAACGATTTTTTCGCTTGTTTTCTCTGCTTCTTCAGACTTTATTCCTCACTGGGTTGCTTGCCGAAGTAATCTTTGTAGCACTTGCCAAAGTAGGATGGCGAAGAGAAGCCCACCTCGTATGCCACTTCAGATACGCTTTTTCCGCCTTGGTGTAGCAGTCGTTCAGCTTTCTTGAGTCGGGTGATGCGTAGCAGTTCTACGGGCGTTGAACCGGTGAGCGCTTTGATTTTTCGGTACATCTGCACACGGCTCAGTCCGAGCTCGCGGCTGATATCCTCTACACTAAGTTCTGTATCGCCCATGCGTTTCAGTATGATTTCGTGGAAACGGTGGATGAACAGTGTGTCGGCATCGGCAGTTTCTGTCACTGGTTGTTCGTCGGAAGCATAGATAGCCTTTAGCTTGCGGCGGTTCTCCAGCAGGTTTTTCACACATGCCTGAAGAACTTTTCCATTGAACGGCTTGGTGATGTAGGCATCGGCTCCGCAGTCGTAGCCTTCCACTTGCTGATCATCCATGCTGCGTGCGGTGAGCAGTATTACGGGTATATGGCTTGTGGCTGTCTCCTTTTTCAGACGGCTGCAGACATCCAACCCACTGATGTCTGGCATCATCACGTCGCTGATGACCAGATCGGGCACCTCTTTAATGCTTTTTTCAATGCCCGTTTTGCCATTTTCTGCCGTGATGACTGCATAGTTATCCGTGAGGAGCGATGCCACGTAGTCGCACACATCTTTATTGTCATCGATAATCAGGATGGCAGGTTTCTGTTCCATCGTCTCGTCGGGCGTGGTGATTTGGTCGGTCAGCGTCGTGCCTGTCCCTTCTTTCAAACCGTTTTCCATGTATCCGTCATTATAGGTAGGGATATGGTTTTTCACGGATTCCAAGTCGGTGAGAATACCTTCCTGTTCGCGCGGAATGGTCACGGTGAATGTCGATCCCTTACCCAAACTGCTTTCCACTTGTATGCTGCCGTGGTGCAAGTCTACGAATGATTTGACGATGGGAAGTCCGATACCTGTTCCGTTGGCACCATTTTCCACCTGATAGAAACTGTCAAAGATGTGGTGTTCCTGTTCTTTGGTCATGCCGATACCTGTGTCTTTTACCGAAAAGACGACGTTGTGTTCGTCTGCGGAGGCGGAGAAACACACTGCCCCACCCTCTTTCGTGTATTTGAAAGCGTTGCTAAGCAGGTTGTAGCAGATGCGTTCCAACTTGTAATAGTCGGCTATAACGGATACGGAGGCGTCTATGTCGAGTTCAAATCGTATATGGCGTTTCTTGGCGTTCACGGTGAATGTGCTGCCCCAATCGGTCATGGCTTCGCCCACATCAAACCGTGAAAGCACCATTTGCATCTTTCCGCTCTGCACTTTGCGGAAGTCTAAAATCTCGTTGACAAGGCGGAGCATCATGTTTACATTCTTCCTTGCCAAGAGGAGAAGCGACTGTTGCTTGTCGCTAATACTCCCTTCTTCGAGCAGTTTCTCTATCGGATCGGCAATGAGTGTGAGCGGCGTGCGGAACTCGTGGCTCACGTTGGTGAAGAATTTCAGTCGGTTTTCAGACACTTGTTCCGTCATACGGCGCTTGAACATGATGCTTCGGTAGATCATGAAAAACATCACGATCAACAGAACAACGATAATGACGGACAGTATCAGGTATACACGTTGGTGGCTATACTTGGTGAGATAGAGGTTCGCCTTGTCCTGCATCTTGTAGAGACTGTAGTGCTGGTGTTTCAGTTCATCGTTCTGCAAGTTGGCTACATCAATGTTTTGCTTTGATATGATAGCTCCGTTGAGTATGTTTATGCGCTTGAAAGGTTTGTGCTCAAGGATGTCCATGGCAAGCTGAATTACCATATCACCGCGTGTGGGATACATGTAGCTCGCTGTCAAACGGCTGTCACGGACGTTGTCAACACCACCTCCCGGCACGGGAAGTCCGTCTATACCTATATATATAATATTACGTTTCACACCATTTTCTTCCGCTGCATTGCGTGCAGCGATGGCCATTCGGTCGTTGTGGGCGAATACGCAGTCGAAGTAAACACCGCTTCTGATGATGCTGTCCATACAGATGCGTGCCGACTTTGGTTGCCAGTCGCCATAGCGTTGTTGCACGATTTTCATGTTGGGATATGACTGGATGGCCTCCACAAACCCTTTGTGGCGTTCGCTTGCAGGGCTTGAACCGGGCAGTCCGTATATCTCCACGATGCGTGCTTTGCCCTTTGTCTTTTTCGCCAGGAAGCGTCCCATCTCCCGTCCCACGTTCACATTGTCTGCGCCAATGTATGCCGTGTATTCGTTAGAATCAGTTTTCCGGTCGAGCAAGATGACGGGAATGCCTTTTTTGTATGCCTTTGCGATGGTCGGCGTGATGGTGTTTTTACGGTTAGGCGTGATGATGAGCAGGTCTACACCTTCTTTCACCATCTGTTCTATCTGCTCTATCTGTCTCTTGTCGTTTTCGTTTGACGATTCAAACTTTAGCGTGATGTTGTCGTATAGATATGCGCTGTTTAATATTTCATCGTTGAGTTTTTCCCTCCAGATATCCTCGTTGCATTGGGATATGCCAATCTTGTATTCCTTCTTATGGCTGCAAGCGGCTAAAAAGAAGAAACACGGGATCACAAAAAACAATACTTTCTTCATTGTTACTTATTTGTCGGCAAAATTAGCAAAAACGATTGGTTTTGGCAATACATGCTTCTGTAAAGGTGGTTAAATGGTACAATTTTTCAATAAATGTGTAAAATATGTATGCTTAATGTTGGAGAGTTGATAATTAAATTGTATCTTTGCGGTCGAAAAAACATACTAAATCAAACTTAGATATAGAATTTCGTAACAAAATATAAACGGCTTGAAGGATTCCTAACTATGGAGTTCTTCTACGTCAGTGATATTGAATTTTTATTTATTCAACTGTGTTAGGGTTTTATATAATATGTGTTGGTAAGGGGTTGACCGTGATGGTTAGTCCCTTACATTTTCCAAACCTTTCAAATCTGGCAGTTTAAACTTTACTTGTACTACCTCTTAAACACACTAAACCTGCCATTAGTGTGTTTATGGCAGGTTTAGTGTGCTTAGTAGGCTGTTTTTCTACTCTTCGTCGTAGAGTGTTTGTATGACGGTCTGACCCACCGCTTGGAGGGTGTTTTTGTCAATATTGAGGATGTCATCCTTCACCGTATGCCATGTGGGACCGAACGAGCTTTGCTGACAATCGGGATAATAGGGGATGATATCGATGGTAGGAATTCCAGTTTTCTGGTTCACGGGAATGTGGTCGTCGGTGATGGCACCGCCTTCCTGTGCGGTGAACATGCTGCCGAAGCCAGCTGCACGAGCAGCATTCCAAACCTTTTCCACGATGGGTTGTGCATACTTTTTCGACATGGTTTCCTGATAGAATGTGGCACCTTGTCCACCTACCATGTCGAGTAGGATGCCAAAGCGGGCTTCATAGTTGCCACGAGCTTGCTCTGCCCAATATTGTGCACCGAGTGCCCATGAATGTTCATCGTCCGTTGTCCAATAGGGCGTGCCGTAGTCTTCGGCATCGAAACATACGAAATCCACGCCGAGATTCAGCTTCTTGTCTATGTTGAGTAGGCGTGCTATTTCAAGCATCACTGCCACACCGCTGGCACCATCGTTGGCTGCCATCACCGGTTTGTGGTGATTGGTGGAGTCTGGGTCGTTGTCTGCCCATGGACGACTGTCCCAGTGGGCACAGAGAAGAATACGTGTAGTGGCTTCTGGCTTGTAGCTTGCGATGATGTTGGTGCATCTCAGGTCTTTGCCATCCCAGCCTTTCACTGTGGTTTTCTGTTCGGTCACCTTGCAGCCGAACCGCTTGAACATGTCGGCTATCCACACACCGCATTTTTCATGTGCTTCACTGTTCATCACGCGTGGACCGAATTTGCACTGTGCACGACAATAGTTATAGGCAGAGTCGGGGTTGAAATTGGGACCGACGGGCTTTAAATGTTCCTTGGCTACTACGTCATTGTTTTTCTTCGTGCTCTTGCATGAGGCGCACGAACAGATAATGACAATAGCTATGAAAAATTGGCTTAGGTATGATAAATACTTCATTTTATTGGTTTTTTATTGTTTTTTGGCGGCTTGTACTTGGCTCATTACTCTGAGCCAGTTGCCGCCCCATATCTTTTCTATGTCGCGGTGACTGTATTTGCGGCGCAACAGTTGAAGGGTAAAGTTGATGAGTTCGGAAGCATCGGCAATGCCTTTCACGCCACCGTCACCGTCGAAATCGCTACCCAGTCCCACATGGTCTATACCCATGATGTCAATAGCATGTTCCAAATGTGCAATGGCGTCGAGGATGGAAGCTTCGCCTGTTTGGCGCAGGAATCCATGATAGAGTGTGGTCTGTGCCACGCCGCCGCAGCGGGCAAGGGCACGCAACTGGTCATCGGTGAGGTTGCGTGGCACATCGCACAGCGCCTTACAGTTGCTGTGTGAGCACACGATGGGTGTTTTACTGATCTCCAGTGCATCATAGAAACTCTTTTCACCGCCATGACTCAGGTCTATCATGATACCGCAGTCGTTCATTTCCTTTATCACTTTTTCACCGAAGGCACTCACGCCATGGTGAGTGTTGCACCCGCGAGCGCTATCACAAATGTCGTTGTCACCGTTGTGGCAGAGTGTGATATACACGATACCGCGTTGAGCGAAATGCTTTACGTTTTGGATATCGTGCTCCAAAGCCAGTCCGTTCTCAATACCCAACATGATGCTCTTACGGTTTTTGCGCTTGTCTTCATAGAGGTCAGATGGGGTGCGGGCTATGCTTATGTAGTCAGAGTTGTGGGCTACGATGTCTTCAATCTTGTCGAAGATGAGGTCGGCATAGGCTGCAGGACCGCTCACCTTGAAGGGTGCGATGTCGGAAAACTTCTCTCCGAGTTTGGGTTGTGGCAGGTAGGCTACCATCGTCACGGCATCCTGTCGGCCGTCAGTCATCTTGTGCAGGTCGTAAAGGATGCGTGGGTCACGTTGCTCGAAATGGATGCCCTGTGGGAAAAACATCGGTGTATCGCAGTGGCTGTCAAGTGTGAGCACACGCTTGTGGAGTGCCTTTGCGTGCATGAAGAGCCTTGCTTCGTCCACAAGCCAGCCGAACAGTTTGAGTCCATCGGCTTCAAGCCATTCGGGATGCCACTGCACGCCCATGATAGGTTTGTGTTCACTGCTTTCTATGGCTTCCACTACACCGTCAGCAGCCGTAGCTGTTACGCGTAGCCGGCTGCCTGTATCGCCAACTGCCTGGTGGTGAAACGAGTTGACGAAGATGCGGTCTGCATGGTATATTCCGTGAATGATGGAGTTTTCGACGATGTCTACGCTGTGGGTAGCCTCTGTGCGGTCTGCGTCTTGGGAGTGCTTAATGGTGGGATGGGCGATGTCTTGGATTACCTTTCCACCCAACGCCATGGCTATGGTCTGTATGCCGCGGCAGATGCCGAGCATGGGTATCTGACGGTTAAACGCCAAACTTGTGATTAGCAATTCGGGCAGATCACGTGTTTTATTGATACTGTGCAATGTGGGTAACGGCTCTTCTCCTGCCCAAAGCGGGTTGAAATCACCGCCGCCAGTGAGCAGCAGTCCGTCAAGATGTTCCAGTGTGTTGACGATTACATCGGTGTCTGCCACGGGTGGAATGAGTATGGGTATGCCTCCCGCAGCCACTACCTGTTGGTAATAGCGGTCGCGCAAGGTGGCGTCTCCGTCGCAGTAGTTGGTCGTGATGCCTATAATAGGTTTGTGTGGGGCTTCGGGATAACTGCTGTAAATCTCGTCGAGATGTGTCTGCAGATGATATTTTTCCATAGAAGAAAGGAAATGTGTTGATTGAAAGTGCCACTGTGCTTCCCTAAAAAAGAAGCACAGTGGCTGTCACATCCGTGATGTGTTATTTTTCTCCTATTTTCACCGGCACTTCACGCTTGATACTTTGTTCGAGTGAGATAAGTGTTTCAGTGGAAACCACGCCGGGAATGGTTTGCATCTGATTGTTGAGCAGGTCCATGAGTTGCTCGTTGTCACGGGCATAAAGCTTGGCGAGCATGGTGTAGGGACCCGTTGTGAAGTGACATTCCACGATTTCAGGAATATGCTGCAGGCGTTCCACCACCTCTTTATACATGCTTCCCTTTTCGAGAATGATACCCACATAGGTGCAGGTGGAGTAGCCGAGACTCTTGGGATTTACATCGAATCCGCTGCCAGTGATAACTCCATCTTCGATGAGGTGTTGCACGCGCTGGTGGATGGCGGCACGCGACACACCACATTCTGCAGCCACGTCTTTAAAAGGAATACGGGCATTCTGCGAGAGGATGCCAAGAATCTTCTTGTCAAGATTGTCTATTTTTTCCATATACTTATATTTTTTTATTGCTGTTAGCAGGATATAACTTAGCAAAAGTATACATTAAAAATGAAACGGGCAACATTTTGGTATAAAAATTATGGTATACACAAATAAAAGACGCTACGGAAAACCACCGTAACGTCTTTTTACATATCGACTCACGTCACCTTAAGATGACATGACCATTATTTCTTCTTGCTTTTCTTTTCCTTTTTGGAGTCCTTCTTCGAAGCTGTTTCAGCCGCCGGTTTTTCTGCTTCGGGTTTGAGGTCGCCGATGCAAACCAACTCTACCTTGAAGACAAGTGCTGAATATGGCTTGATGTCGCCGCCCATCTCGCGGTCACCATATGCCAGTTGGTAAGGTATGTAGAGTTCCCATGTGGAACCTACGGGCATCATGGTCAATGCTTCAGTCCAGCCCTTGATGACACCGTTTACAGGGAATGTGGTGGTATTGGGAGTGCGCTCATAGGAGCTGTCAAATATCTTGCCGTCTACCAGTTTTCCTTCATATCTCACGGTCACGCGGTCTGTGTTCTTTGGTGTTTCACCCTCGCCTTTCACGAGAACCTTGTATTGCAGTCCGTCAGGCAGAGTCCGCACACCTTCCTTAGTCTTGTTCTCAGCGAGAAATTGTTCGCCAGCCTTGCGGTTGTCTCCATAGAGGCGTTCGGTTTTGGCTTTCTGTTCGGCTTCACGGCGTTCCTTGAACATTTTGCCGGCACCCTCTTGTGCCATCACGGTGTGGTCGCCATCAATGCCAGCGAGGAAACCTTTATGCAACATGTCTACGTTGATGGTGTCTTTGGCTTCCTTGAAGTCGTTCTTAGCACCGGGTATCATTCTCGTTTCAAGCATTGATGCCACTTGCAGACCTGCGAGGTAGGCTTGGTATTCCTTCTTCTTACCATTGTTCAAAGACTCCTCCAGTCCACGCTTGAAGTCTTTCATGTTGGCGCTGTCCACACCGAGCGAACTTTTCAGATAGTTCATAAGGCCGTCAGTCATGGCCATGCCAGCAGCATAGCTCAGTGAGTCGGATGCCGATTTCAGGGTGACTTTTTCCACGGGATCGGTAGTCTTCTTGACTGTTTTCGCCCCTTTCTTCACGGGTTGCAATGCCCACATTGAAGATGCGCCCACCAAGGAGGCGAGCGCAAATGTCATGATTTTCTTGTTCATCGTATATGTTTCCTTCAAATTATTTCTCGATAGAGAGAACCTGAATCTTGAATATCAGAGCAGAGAAAGGCTTGATTTGACCCATGTCGCGATCCTTATAGGCTTGATCGGCAGGGATGTAAACCTCCCATGTAGAGCCTACAGGCATGTGGGTCAGTGCCTCTGTGAAACCGGGAATTACCTGGTTGACGCGCATGGTAGCGGGTTCTTTGCGCTCGTAAGAGCTGTCAAACACCTTGCCGTCGATCGTTCTGCCTTCATAGTGAAGCTTCACCATGGATGTGTCGGCAGGAATATCGCCAGAACCTTCAGTAATGACCTTATAGTATACACCGTTGGCGAGTTTCTTCACGCCTGCCTGCTTTGCAACTTTGGCCATGTATTGTTCGCTCTTTTCCTTGTTGGGACCATACTGTTTCTCCATACTCTTTCTCATGATAGCCTGTGAAACAGTCTGCTCGATCATACGTGCCTGGTTGATATCCATGGCAGCATTCTTGCCGGTAGCACCGCTGACGAAACCTGCTATAAGGTTCTTCATGTTCAGTGTCTTGGTGGAATCGCCAGAGAAAATCTGCTTGCTGGCGTTCTTCTGCATCATGGCGAGCTGCATACCTATACTCACACCCACGTTGTAGGCGGCTTTCTTCTTGTCATTGGCACCAAAGGCGCCGTCGTTCAGACCCTTTACGAATTCAGCCATATAGGCTGTGTCTACCTCCATACGTGTGAGATATTCCTTCACACCCTGTGCCTGGTCAAGACCGAAAGCGTAGCTCAAGGAGTCTACGTCGTTCTTCATGTCTGCCTTTGGAGTGGAATTGCCGCAACCAGTGAGTGCGGCGGCACCGATAGCCAAAGCGGCTACAAATGTAATTTTCTTCATTTTATAGTTGTTTTTTCTGTCTTTCGAAAGTAGTTTAGAGCACTTCGATAAGTTCTACATCGAAGATAAGCGCTGCGAAAGGAGGTATGGAAGCACCTGCTCCATGTTCGCCATAACCGAGCGTATAGGGGATAAAGAAACGATATTTCGAACCTTCTGACATCAACTGGAGACCTTCTGTCCATCCTGCGATTACCTGGTTTAGCGGGAATACGGCAGGTTCGCCACGCTGGATGCTGCTGTCGAACATCGTTCCGTCTACGAGCATGCCCTCATAGTGACATTTCACCTTGTCGGTAGCCTTGGGCTTCTTGCCTGTACCCTCGTTAAGCACCTTATACTGCAAACCGCTGGGCAGTGTGACAACTCCTTCTTTCTTGGCGTTTTCTGCCAGATATTCTTCACCTGCCTTACGTGCTTCTTTACCCTTTTCGGCAGCAGCGGCACGTTGTTTAGCTTCTTGAGCCTGGAAGAATTCTTGTACTATCTGTTGTGCTTCTTGGTCTGCAACTTGAGGTTTCTCACCGGCTAACACGTCTTTGATGGCTTGGGCGAAATCGTCAATATTCAATTCGTTGGCTCCCATCTGTGAGAGTTGGCGACCGATACCCAGTCCCAAGGCGTAACTTACTTTGTCCATAAAAATGTTCAGTATTTATGTATAATTATTAGAAATGTGGTGCAAAGATAGTGCTTTTGTTCCATAGAGTGATTGTAATTGCGGAAAAATATGTATTTTTGTATATAATTAATGTGGAGGAAATAGCATGAAAAAGAAAATTGTATTTCTCACTGGAGCCGGCATGTCGGTAGAGAGCGGCTTCAAAACTTTCCGTGGAAGCGATGGCTTGTGGGAAAATTATCCAGTGGAACAGATCGCTACGCATGAGGGATGGGAGCGTGACCCGGAGCTTGTCACCAACTTCTATAATATGTTGCGCCGCAAGCTCTTTGCTGCCAAGCCCAATGAGGGGCATCGACTGATTGCCGAACTGGAGAAGGATTACGATGTAACGGTGGTCACACAGAACGTGGATAACCTGCACGAAAAGGCGGGTTCTACACACGTTATCCATCTGCATGGTGAACTTGCGAAGGTGTGCTCAAGCCGCGACCCGTATAATCCGCATTTCATTCAGGCCTTGACAGAGGAAAATCCAGAGGTGGTGCCAGGTACAAAGGCAGGCGACAACACATTGCTTCGCCCATTTATTGTTTTCTTTGGAGAGAATGTGCCGATGATGGAACCTGCGATAGAAGCTGCCGAACAAGCCGACATCTTTGTCATTATAGGCACTTCGCTCAATGTGTATCCTGCTGCCGGACTGGTGCAATACGTGCCTCGTCAGGCACCTGTCTACCTCATAGATCCCGAAGAAGTGCGTACGGGTGGTGTGCGCCCCGTCACCTTCATTCATAAAGGTGCGAGTGCTGGCATGCGTGAATTGTTCGACAAGTTGGAGGAACAGTCTTAGTAAGCCTTGAAGTTGGTGATGCGTGTACGTGAATGAGTGGTGCGGAAACCGAACCATCCGCTTTCCAATGGTGTGGGGTCGGCATAGTCAACAATACATTCGCCATTGATGAAGATACGCACGTGCCCTTTTTCACCGTTAATCTTCACGTGATACCAGCGGTTGGCAGTGAGCAGATGGGCAGGGTCTGTGTATTCTTTGAGAATGGCAGGGCGCATGTTCTTGTCGAAAACACCCGCCTCATTGCCTGTATAACGGCGGAAACGGGTGGTGCGGTTGCTGTTGCCGCCATAGCCTAAGTAATACATTTGCAGGGTATAGCAACGGTTGAAAATACCGTTGCGCCATTTTTCACGTTGCCAAATATTTTTCTCTTTCGGGTCACTTGCCAGCCAAAAGAGATTCATGTCGCTCAGTCGGTCGTTTGTCACGCACGCGTCATACTCTACGGTTGTGCCTGCCGTCATCTTTTGTTTGCGCCATAAGGTGAGTCCTTTCGGTGCTACAATTTCGCAGGTGTCGCCATGAAAGATCACCTTGCTGCCGCTGTCTTCTGCTTCTGTCTGCCAGTATTGTTTGAATTGTTTGTCGTTCAGTCCTGATTCTAATGTTGTTGTCCTTGGCTTTAGTTGCAGATATGGCATATCGGGCAGGTTGCCATAGGCATCGCGGGTGGCGAATACGTCCTTTGGATTTGTGGAGACAAACCAGTTGCTGTCTGCCTTTTCCGTATCTGTTCCGAATACATTGCCTTGCAGTTGACATTTGTTTATATCGCAGTTGGACAAGTCTTCCTTGTTGGGATTCCATGAGACGTTGTCGGTAAGCGTATGTCCATAGCCAGCCACATCATAACATTCTTCCATTGTTTTGCCCTTGCGGTTCACCATGTTGAAGTTGTCCCGTTGGTTTTCTGCTGCCACATTGCGCATCCAAATGTTGCCGCCAAGATGGTGATTGGCGTAGAAACCGTTGGCTTTGTTGTGGAATGCCACACAATCGTGGATATAATGCATGGGGCAAGGAGTGGGACATCTGTAGGCATCGCTGCGCATTCCCCATCCGCCACCTTTGAACCCATTACCGTCACCGGCACGTTCGAAGGTTTCCGTATCGTAGGGGTCGGCAGAGGAACGGTAGCCGTTGTAGAAGGCCCAACAGTGGTCTATCTCTACTGGGGCGGCACATCTTATCAAGTCGAAACCATCGTCAGAGTTGCGCCATGCGCGGCAATTCCGTATCACATTGCCCACATCTTCGGGCGAATCCACATGGAAACCGAAGCCGTCAGTGTTTCCGCCATACGATCCCTCGGAGTAATCATCATAGTTATTATAGGCATCACAGTTGACAACCTGGTTGTATGAACCTGCGGTCTGATAGTAGCCGATAGCCATTCCGTCGTGCATGGCAATGTTTTCCACGATGCAATGCGACCCTTTGCGCGCACTGATACATTCCGATTGCGTATGTCCTTTCATGCGGACGGGCACACCCACAATGTCGAAATTGCGCAAGTGCAGATAGTCGGCACCCAAATAGAAGGCTCCGAAACGGGTGCGTCCGTCAAGTTGTAAGGCGGAGAAGTCGAAGATAGGGCGCTCGCCGGGATAACCCATGATGCATGTTCTGCGTTGACTTGTGCCTCCCTTTTCGAGGGCAAACACAAAGGCGTAATGTCCGTTGTTTCTCATAATCTGACTGTCGTCCACCTTATAGAGACCGCCACGGAAGCAGATAGTATCACCCGATGCTATCATTTGATAGGCTGCTGGCAGGGTAGCGAGCGGTTTGGAGATGGTGCCGGAAGCATGATCATTGCCGTTGGGTGCCACATAAACAGTTTTGGCTGTGGTGAAAACCGTATTGCCAAAGAGTCCGAGAAGTAGGACTATAGAAGGAAGAAGCGTCTTGATTTGAGTCATAGTCTATGGTATAAAGGTTTTGCAAAGATAGTTTTTAAAGGGAAACATGCAAAATTTTTGCGAGAGAAATCATGTGCGAGGAAGACTATCCAGGTCATATAGTTGTGGAAATCATTAAATTTAGTAAAAACCAAAGCTATTAGAAAAGTTTGCATTACTTTTGTAGGCTTAAACGAAATATACCTTATTATAGATATGAGTCTAACAAGTATAGCACGAATAGCGTTTCTGAAGCGTCAGCGTGAACTGCAGAAACACCAGAATGGAGGCGAAGAACTTCAACAGCAAGTGCTTGCCCGATTACTCAACGAGGCTAAGGACACAGAATACGGGCGTAATCATGCGTATGGCATGACTCGCAGTTATGAAGATTTCGCACGCAATGTGCCGGTGAATACCTATGAAGAGCTCAAGGGTGATATCGACCGTATGCGCCATGGCGAGAGCGATGTGCTCTGGCCAGGCACGGTGAGATGGTATGCAAAATCGTCTGGTACGACAAACGACAAGTCTAAGTTTATCCCTGTTTCCGATGAGGGATTGCACAACATACACTATGCCGGCGGACGCGATTGCGTGGCACTCTATCTGCGCAACAATCCCAAGAGTCGTATGTTTGACGGTAAGGGACTGATACTCGGAGGTAGTCATTCACCCAATTACAATGTGTCGGGCAGCTTGGTAGGCGATTTGAGCGCTATCCTTATAGAGAATATCAACCCGCTTGTCAATCTGATCCGTGTGCCGAAAAAGCAGACTGCGCTTCTCTCTGATTTCGAAGTGAAGCGTGACCGCATTGCCTCTGAGACTTGGAGAAAGAACGTGACCAACCTGAGCGGTGTGTCTTCTTGGATGCTTTCGGTGCTGGTGCGCGTGATGGAAATCTCGGGCAAGCAGCATTTGGAAGAGGTGTGGCCCAATCTCGAAGTGTTCTTTCATGGCGGCATAGCCTTCACCCCCTACCGTAAGCAATACGAGCGGCTCATCACCAAGAGTGACATGCACTATATGGAAACCTATAATGCCAGTGAGGGATTCTTCGGATTACAAGACGATCCCAATGACACAGCCATGCTCTTGATGCTCGACTATGACGTGTTTTACGAGTTTATCCCGATGGATGAATTTGGTTCAGACAATCCTACGGTTGTGCCGCTATGGGGAGTGGAAGTGGGTACAAACTATGCAATGCTCATCTCCACGTCGTGTGGATTGTGGCGCTACATGATTGGCGATACGGTGAAGTTCACACAGAAAGACCCTTATAAGTTTGTCATCACTGGCCGTACCAAGAACTTTATCAATGCCTTTGGAGAAGAACTCATTGTTGATAATGCCGAGAAGGGGTTGGCATATGCTTGTCAGCAGACAGGTGCTGAAGTGCAGGAATACACTGCCGCCCCTGTCTTTATGGACGATAACGCAAAGTGTCGTCACCAGTGGCTCATCGAGTTCAGTAAACATCCGGACAGTGTGGAGCGCTTTGCCGATTTGCTCGACCACAAACTACAGGAAATCAACAGCGATTATGAAGCGAAACGCTATAAGGATATCACCCTTCAGCACCTTGAGATTGTCGAGGCGCGCGACGGACTGTTCAACGATTGGCTTAAGAGTAAAGGCAAGTTGGGCGGTCAGCACAAGGTGCCCCGTCTGTCGAACAGTCGCAAGCATCTTGACGAACTGTTGGCTCTGAACGTGCAAAAACAATAAGACTGTCTATGCAAAACAACAAACCGAACCTATCGCGAATCATCGGAGCTCTTGCAGCCTTCTTGTTGCTTTTGAGCTTCTATTCATGTGCCAAAATGGGACAGCCCGATGGCGGATGGTATGACGAGACTCCGCCACGCATTGTCGGATGTTCACCCAACGACAAGGGCGTGAACGTGAAACAACGAAAGGTTTATATCAATTTCGACGAGTACATCAAGATCGACAATGCTACTGAGAATGTCGTGGTGTCTCCTCCGCAGATGGAAAGCCCCGAAATCAAGGCGGAAGGCAAACGCATCAGCGTGAGCATCAAGGATTCGCTCAAGCCGAATACTACCTATACCATAGATTTTTCGGATGCCATATCAGACAACAATGAAGGCAATCCGTTGGGCAATTACACCTATAGTTTTTCCACGGGCAGTGAGATAGATACACTGCAGGTATCCGGTCACGTGCTTGATGCCAGCAATTTGGAACCGGTCAAAGGCATTCTCGTAGGACTCTACGATGACCTTGCCGACTCGGCGTTTACCCATAAGCCCATGCTTCGTGTGGCGCGTACAGACAGTAGGGGTATATTTGTCATCAAGGGTGTTAAGCCTGGCAAGTACAGAGTGTGTGCCTTGCAGGATATGGACGGCAACTATATGTACAGCCAAAAGAGCGAGATGCTTGCCTTTTCAGACTCTGTTATTGTGCCTATGTTCAAACCCGATGTGCGCCAGGACACCATTTGGCGCGATTCGCTCCGCATAGACTCCATTGTCAGGGTACACTATACGCACTTCCTGCCCGACGATATCGTGCTCCGTGCGTTCACGGAAGAGCAGACCGACCGGTATCTCGTGAAGACCGACCGCACCAATCCAGACCGTTTCAGTTTGTTCTTCAGTTATGGAAACAAGGAGTTGCCGCGTATCAAAGGACTCAACTTCGATGAGAAAGATGCCTTTGTGCTCGAAACGACCCCGAAGCGTGACACTCTCACCTATTGGCTTCGCGACACCCTACTCGTCAACCAGGATACCCTCCACATGGAACTTCAATACTTGATGACCGACTCTACAGGTGCTTTGGTCTGGCAGACCGACACTATGGATATGCTTTCCAAGACACCCTATGAACGGCGTTTGAAGGATTTTCAAAAGGAGTATGAGAAGTGGAAAAAGAAGCAGGAGAAGTTGGAAAAGGACGGGCAACCCTTTGAAAAGCAGTATTCTGTAGACCCGCTTGCCGTGAAATACGATGTGCCGTCAGTGCTCGATCCAGACCGAAACATTGCCTTTACGATGCCTTCACCCTTGTCGCAGTGTGATACGATGAAGCTGCATCTGTATGCCAAGCACGACACCTTGTGGTATCGCACACCCTTTGTCTTCCGACAAGATACGTTGTCCACAGGGCGCCGATACCAACTTCTGGCAGAGTGGAAGCCTGGCATAGAGTATAGTCTTGAACTGGATTCGGCAGCCTTCACAGATATTTACGGGAAGTCGTCACGCTCTTATAAACAAGGTTTTAAGGTCGGTAGCGAGGAAGACTATGCCACCCTGATATTCTCGCTCACGGGTATGGCAGATACAGCTGCCGTAGTGCAGTTGCTCGACCAGTCAGACCGCGTGGTCAAAGAAGCAAAGGTTGTAGGCGGTACTGCCGAATTGTTCTATCTGAAACCTGGCACCTATTATGCCCGCATGTTCATCGACAGCAACCATAATGGCATTTGGGACACGGGTGAATATGCCAGCCAGCGTCAGGCGGAGACTGTTTACTATTATCTGGAGAAGTTGGAGTGCAAGGCTAAATGGGATGTGACCAGAACCTGGAACCCCACAGCTCGTGATATCTGTCAACAGAAACCGAGTGCTATCACCAAGCAGAAGGCTGACCAAAAGAAGTCGGTGAAACGGCGTAATGAGGAACGTGCCCGCAAATTGGGAATACAATATATACCGAAAATATGAAACATCTGAAATCAATACTGTTGTCCGCCTTGCTGACGGTGGCTCTCTCGTCAGCTGCTCAATGTACATTTCATAACACGGCATTCGGCGGTGGAGAGTTTCTCACCTATAATCTCTATTACAATTGGAAATTTGTATGGGTGAAGGCGGGAAATGCCTCGATGTACACAGTGACCAGCCGTTATGGCGGAAAGCCGGCTTACAGGTCCAGTTTGACAACACGTGGCAACGGAAAGGTAGATGATTTTTTCGTGTTGCGCGACACGTTGCTCTGCTATTCAACCACAGACATGGCACCTCTTTATTTCCGCAAAGGTGCGCGTGAAGGCAAGCGCTATACGGTGGATGAAGTGTTTTACAGTTACCCTAACGGCAAGTGTCATATCAAGCAGCACCGTCAGCAGAATGACGGTACGCACTTGTGGAAGTCTGGAACCTATGACTATTGCATCTACGACATGCTCAACATGTTTCTTCGGGCACGTTCGTTCAACCCCGAGGGGTGGAAGAAGGGATATGTGATGAAGTTTCCCATGGCAGACGGTAAGAATATTGACAATGAACAAATGCGCTATCTTGGCAAGACGACCATCAAGGCTGATGACGGACACAAGTATCGTTGTCTGCAACTCTCTTACATAGACTATAACGAAGGAAAGCCCAAAGAATTGGTGCGTTTCTATGTGACCGATGATGCCAACCATGTGCCTGTGCGTCTTGACATGTTTCTCAAGTTCGGTAGTGCCAAGGCCTTTCTGGTCAGTATGAAAGGTATTCGCAACACGATTACTTCGAGAGTAAAATAAGAATGTTTCATTGACCTTTGAATAAAGGTCAATGGAGTGTTTTCTATGATATCATTGCGCCTTTCATAGAGCAGTAATATCCGATCACTTGTTATATTGCAGTTCTAAAAACAAACATATATAACACTTTTTGGACCTTCAACTTGCACAAACAACATAAAATTCTTAATTTTGCACGATTTTGTATATAGGGAATGACAACGTCCCGACACGTATTTGCCACAAAGACGTAGCAAGCCAAGCGCAAGGAACTGTATCATTTTCAATCTTTAAAAACTACATAATAGTGGAAAGTATTGTTTTTCTTGGTTTAGGCTTGAATGCATGGCTGACGATAGCCATGATTATTGGTCTTTTCTGCACGATGGCATTCACAAAGTTGCCTGCAGAGTTTGCATTTCTTGGCGCTATGGCCTTTTTGTCAGTCACTGGCATCCTCAATGCCGAGGAAGTGTTGGCAGGTTTTAGTTCCAGTTCGGTAGTAATCGTCGGTATCCTCTTCGTCGTCATCGCCGGACTTGTGCATAGCGGTGTCATACACTGGCTTGTCAAGCAGGTGCTTGGCACACCTTCATCCTATACAAAAGCTCTTGTCAGGATGATGTTGCCCGTGGCATTGTTCAGTTCTATACTAAGCAACACCACCGTAGTCGCTCTATTTATAAAGGTGGTAAAGCTGTGGTCGAAGAAGCTCAACATAGCACCGTCAAAGTTGCTCATCCCTCTGAGTTATGCATCATGTTTGGGAGGTATCTGTACTCTTATCGGTACACCGCCTAACCTTATCATATCGGGCATGCTCAATCAGGACAGACCCGACATAACCCTTGGATTGTTCAGCACCACCATACCAGGTCTGTTCTGCCTTGCGGTCGGCATATTGGTAATCATTACTTTGCACAAGTTATTGCCTGTGAGAAAGTCGCCGGATGAAGCACTTGGAACTACAAGCGAATATACAGCCGAACTGGTTGTACCTACAACATGTGAGTGGGTAGGCAAATCGGTTGCCGAAGCGGGTATACATGATTTTTCTGGTGGACGTCTGTTTGAGATCATACGCTTCGACAAGGAGATTATCAGTCCTGTGCCTGCCGACGAATTTATCTTGGGTGGTGACCGACTCGTATTCTCAGGACAGATAGACAGCATCCTTGAACTCAGAAATTCTCATGGTTTTACCTCGGCTCCACAGCACGTATTCTCTTTGAGCGATCAAGGCAAAAACCGCCAATTGTACACAGCCCTCAAATCCGCAACTCCCGAGGATAAGGAGATTTTTCCAGCAAAAGAAGGAATCTATTGAAGCCAGAGGAGTCAAAAACAGGTTGTGGAATCTTTTATGACACAAAATCCCCTTACCCCATAAAGCGACTTGAGGTAA
>CAVJZZ010000042.1:0-23805 GCA_963654295.1 Lachnospiraceae bacterium
CATCCGCTTCTCCATGCTCGGCTTCCAAGACCAAGAATGGATGGAAAACGTGCCCCTGTTCGCGGCGAAGGAGTATGTCAATGGGTCTTTTGATGTATAAAAAGCGTGAGCTCGAAGTGGCGGTAGAATACTGCTGTTGAGCTCACGCTGAATATTATAAAGTTGACTATTAGAGATTTCTTTTGCGTCTGAAGGGCAGAGGTGGCTTACAACTCTGCGATGCACTCGATCTCTACCAATGCGCCCTTGGGCAGATCCTTCACTGCCACGGCAGAACGGGCAGGGTAGGGCTGCTGGAAGAACTCGGCATATACCTCGTTCATCGCTGCGAAATTACCCATGTCTGAAAGGAATACGGTGGTCTTGATTACCTTTGACAGGTCGGAGCCTGCTTCTTTCAGGATGGCCTGGGCATTGGTGAGCGACTGGCGTGTCTGTCCCTTGATGCCACCCTCGGCAAACTCGCCTGTGGCGGGGTCTACGGGAATCTGACCCGAAGCGAAGATCATGTTGCCTACTTTGATTGCCTGGCTGTAAGGACCGATGGCCTTAGGAGCCTTTTCTGTGTGGATTGCTTCCATTGTTCTTGTGTTTTTATTGTGGTTAAATGTTTTCTCTGATTTTCATTCCGCTGTCGGTGAGCCCTTTCTTGATGGCGTTGACGTGCTCGATGTTTTTGGTCTCGGCGGTGAGACGGAGCACACAGTCGGTCACGTTCTTGCTGGCAGTGTTGCGTTCATGGTGCACGCTGATGATGTTGGCGCCCAAGTTGGCGATGACTTCACACACTTTGACCAGTTGTCCGGGTTTGTCTGCCAACTCAATGGTGAGGGTGCAGATGCGTCCGCTCTTTGCCAAGCCTCGTGTAATGACGCGGCTTAGGATGGTCACATCGATGTTGCCGCCGCTCACCACGCAGATGGTCTTCTTGCCTTTCACCGGCACCTTGTTGAACATCACGGCTGCCACACTGGCTGCGCCAGCCCCTTCTGCCACCATCTTCTCGCTCTCTATCAGATGGAGAATGGCGGCACAAATCTCGTCCTCGCTCACGGTCACGATGCCGTCTACATAGTTCGAACATACGTCGAAGGTCAGTTTGCCAGGCTCTTTCACGGCGATGCCGTCGGCAATTGTCGCCACGTGGGGCAGCTTTTCCTGTTTGTGGTCTTGCAAGCTCTGCACCATGCTGGCAGCACCTGCCGCCTGTACGCCATATACTTTCACATTGGGATTGAGCGACTTGACGGCATAGGCAATGCCAGAGATGAGTCCGCCGCCACCCACAGGCACCACGACAGCCTCTACATCTGGCAGTTGGTCGAGCAGTTCCAGACCGATGGTTCCTTGTCCGGCAATAACGTTTTCGTCGTCAAAAGGATGGATAAAGGTATAGCCGTGCTGGTCGCGCAATTGTAGAGCCTTCTGGTAGGCATCGTCATAAACGCCCGGAACCAGGCAAACCTCAGCGCCCAACTTTCTGGTTGCCTCTACCTTGGAGATAGGAGCACCTTCGGGCAGACAGATGAGCGACTTGATGCCCATGGCTGTAGCACCGAGCGCAACGCCCTGTGCATGGTTGCCAGCCGAACAGGCGATCACGCCCTTCTTCTTTTCTTCTTCAGAGAGTTGGGAAATCTTGTAGTATGCGCCACGAATCTTGAACGAGCCTGTCTTTTGCAGACATTCGGGTTTCAGATACACATCACATTCGGGGTTTATCTTGGGAGCGTGCACCAAGTCGGTGCGCCGTATGATCTTGCTCAGCACGTAGCGTGCCTTATAGAAATTGTCTAAGCTCAACATTTCCGTTTCCTTTCATTTGTTGATGCAAAGATAGTGTAAATCGGAGACAATACAAAATATCAGACAAACTTGTTTTGCGTTTATTGGCGGCAGATAAACCACCTATATATAATAAGGTGTCACATGCCCGATGCCGACTTGGTAGGCGCAGGCTGTGAGTTTTTAAAGAAAAAGGATATTTTTCTGTCTAAATGTTTGCACGTTCCGAATTAATGTTATACTTTTGCATCCGTAAACAAATAAATAGAGAAAATGAACAAGTTGTACGCATCTTTCTATTACTTCTTTTATTTTTACTTTGCAAGACCTTGCAGAGCGGGAAGTTGCGTGTGAATTTCAACTTAAGAACATGATAGATTAAAATCTGTATACATCCCGCTCCACAATCAAAGTGCAGCGGGATTTTTCATGATAGTACAAGACAAGAGATATGAAGAGAATAGCCATACAGGGCGTGATCGGGTCATTCCACGACATTGCAGCCCATCAACATTTCGAGGAAGAACAAGTGCAGCTGATCTGTTGCGCCACTTTTGAGCAGGTGTTCGAGAACGTGAAGCGCGACCCGACGGTCATTGGCATGGTGGCCATCGAGAACACCATAGCCGGCTCACTGCTCCACAACTATGAGTTGTTGCGTGACTCTGGCACGACCATCGTGGGAGAACACAAGCTGCACATCAAGCATTGCATCTGTTGTCTGCCCGAAGACACCTGGGATTCTATCCGCGAGGTGCACTCTCACCCTGTGGCACTCATGCAGTGCCGCAACTATCTCGCCAACCATCCCGACATGAAGGCCGTAGAAGCGGAAGACACGGCAGGCTCGGCAGAGTACATCCGCAAGAACAACTGCCGCGGATGGGCAGCGATATGCAGCGCTTCGGCTGCCGAGCACTACGGACTGAAGGTGCTCGAAGACTCGATAGAAGACAACAAGCACAACTTCACCCGCTTCCTTGTGGTGTGCGATCCGCGCAAGGCAGACTTCCTTCGTCCGCTCGAACACTCCAACAAGTCAAGTCTCGTGTTCTCGCTCTCGCACGACGAAGGTTCACTCTCCAAGGTGCTCACCATCCTTTCGTTCTACGATATCAACCTCACCAAGATACAGTCACTGCCCATCATCGGACATGAATGGGAATATATGTTCTATGTAGACGTGACCTACAACAACCTGACACGCTACCGCCAGAGCATCGATGCCATCACACCGCTGACCAAGAGCATCAAGATCCTTGGCGAGTATGAAGCTTATGAAATGTAAAATACGCAAGATTATGGATATACAACCGGCAAACAGGTTGGCTGAAGTGCAGGAATACTACTTCAGCCGGAAACTAAAAGAGGTGGCGAAACTCAACGCCGCAGGGCAGGACATCATCAGCCTTGCCATAGGCAGTCCGGACATGCCGCCCTCACAACAGACCATTGACAAGCTCTGCGAAGTGGCGCAACAACCGTCAGCCCATGGCTATCAACCCACAATGGGAACACCCGAGCTGCGCCAGGCTATGGCTAATTTCTACCAACGCTGGTATGGCGTGACGCTCAACCCTGCCACCGAGATACAACCACTCATCGGCAGCAAGGAAGGAATACTGCACACCACGCTCGCCTTCGTCAATCCCGGCGACGAGGTTCTCGTGCCCAATCCCGGTTATCCCACCTATACCTCGCTGAGCAAGATACTCGGAGCGAAGGTGGTCAACTACAATCTGCGTGAAGACAACGGCTGGCAACCCGACTTCGACGAGCTTGAGCAGATGGACCTCAGCCAGGTGAAGCTCATGTGGACCAACTATCCCAACATGCCTACAGGCGGAAACGCACGCATGGAAACCTATGAACGACTGGTGGCGTTCGCCAAGAAGCACCATATCGTAGTGGTCAACGACAATCCCTATTCGTTCATCCTCAACCGCGAGCACCGTTCCCTGCTGCAGGTGGAAGGCGCGAAAGACTGCTGCATCGAGTTCAATTCGATGAGCAAGAGCCACAACATGCCGGGATGGCGTGTGGGCATGTGCGCCAGCAATCCCACTTTTATCAGTTGGATACTCAAGATCAAGAGCAACATAGACAGCGGCACCTTCCGCGGCATCCAGCTCGCTGCTGCAGAAGCCCTCAATGAGAACACGGAGGCATGGCACGAAGAAGCCAACATCAACACCTATCGCCGCCGCCGCGACATCGCAGAGAAAATCATGCAGACACTCGGCTGCAGCTATGATCCGGCACAGGTGGGCATGTTCCTTTGGGGCAAGATCCCGGAGCAATATGCCGACGTGGAAGACCTGACAGAGAAGGTGCTGCACGAAGCACGCGTGTTCATCACGCCCGGATTCATCTTCGGCAGCAACGGCAAACGTTACATCCGCATCTCGCTCTGCGCCAAGGACGAGAAGATGGCAGAGGCGCTGGAACGCATCGAGAAAGTATTCAAATAAACAAGAAAAACAACTAAAACACACGAATAATATGGAATTGGAATTAGAACCATTGAATCTCCCTTGTGACAACGAACGCCCGTTTGTCATCGCCGGCCCCTGCTCGGCAGAGACAGAAGAGCAAGTGATGACCACAGCCAAGCAGCTGGCCGCCAAAGGCTGCCACATGTTTCGTGCCGGTGTGTGGAAGCCACGCACCAAACCGGGCGGTTTTGAAGGCAACGGCGAGCAGGCACTGCCTTGGTTGCAGCGCGTGAAAGCAGAGACAGGCATGCTCGTTTCCACCGAAGTGGCCACACCAGAGCATGTGGAACTCTGTCTGAAGTATGGTCTCGACATCCTGTGGGTCGGTGCCCGCACGTCGGCAAACCCCTTTGCCATGCAGGCTTTGGCAGACACGCTCAAGGGTGTAGACATCCCCGTATTTGTGAAGAACCCTGTCAATCCCGACCTCGAACTGTGGATCGGAGCCTTGGAACGCATCAACCAGGCTGGCGTGAAGCGCTTGGCAGCCATCCACCGCGGCTTCTCAAGCTACGACAAGAAGATATACCGCAACTCTCCGATGTGGCAAATACCTATCGAGTTGCGCCGCCGCATCCCCAACCTTCCCATCATCTGCGACCCCTCGCATATCGGCGGCCGTCGTGAGTTGATTGCTCCCTTGTGCCAGCAAGCTATGGACCTGGGCTTCGATGGACTCATCGTCGAGAGCCATTGCACACCCGACGAGGCTTGGAGTGATGCCAAGCAACAGGTCACTCCCGATGTGCTCGACTACATTCTCAACCTGCTCGTCATCCGTGACGAAACGGTCACCACAGAGGGTATCAACACACTGCGCCACCAGATAGACGACCTCGACAACCAATTGATGGATCTGCTCTCGAAGCGTATGCGCGTGTGCCGTGAGATCGGACAATACAAGAAAGAGCACAACATGACCGTGCTCCAGCCGACACGCTACGGAGAAATCCTCGACAAGCGCAGTGCACAAGGTGCGCTCTGCGGCATGGGCAACGACTTTGTGCGCACCGTCTTCGAGGCTGTGCACGAGGAAAGCGTTCGCCAGCAGATGGACATCATTAACCAATAGGAGTCTGAACCATGAGAATACTGGTAATGGGTGCGGGCAAGATGGGCAGTTTCTTTCTCGATCTGCTCAGCTTCGACCACGAGACGGCGGTCTTTGAGAAGGATCCCCGCCGCATGAGATTTACCTACAACTGTCAGCGTTTCACCTCCTACGAAGAGATAGAACAGTTCAACCCAGAGCTTGTCATCAACGCCGTGACAGTGAAATACACTATCCCTGCATTCGAAGAAGTGCTTCCCCACCTGTCGAAAGACTGCATCATCAGCGACATCAGCAGCGTGAAGACAGGGCTGCATGCGTTTTATGAGAAGACCGGACACCGCTACGTGAGCACACACCCGATGTTCGGACCCACCTTTGCCAACCTCAACCAGTTGAGCGAAGAGAACGCCATCATCATCAATGAGGGCGACTATATGGGCAAGATCTTCTTCAAAGACCTCTACCATCGGTTGGGACTCAACATCTATGAATACAGTTTCGAGGAGCACGACAAGACCGTAGCCTACTCGCTGAGTATCCCCTTCGTGAGCACATTTGTCTTCGCGGCGGTGATGAAGCATCAGGATGCACCCGGCACCACCTTCAAACGTCACATGGGTATCGCCAAGGGCGTGCTCAACGAAGACGACTATCTCTTGCAGGAAATTCTGTTCAACCCCTACACCCATGACCAGGTGTCGCAAATCAGGGATGAACTGAAAGAACTGCTCGACATCATTGACCACAAAGACTCAGACGGCATGAAAGCCTACCTCACCAAGATTCGCAAGAACGTGAAGGAAGACATCGCCTGATAGAGCCATAGACCACAACAGGAAGTTATCGCAAGGAAGTCGTATGGACTCCCGAAAGCGATAACTTCCTGCGTTTAATCCCCGTCACAATATGAATCTTTTCCTGACCCTGCTGTTTTCCCTGCTCACTTTCAACTGTGAGAATCTCTTCGACTGCTTGCATGATGAGGGGCATGACGACTACGAATACCTGGCGGACGGTGCCAAGCACTGGACGACGCACCGGTATTGGAACAAGCTGAACGATGTGGCGAGGGTGATTGTTTCGAGTGCTGAACATGGCGGCAAGTTGCCCGACGTGGTGGCGTTGTGTGAGGTGGAGAACGACAGCGTGATGACTTCGCTGACCCGCCGGTCGCTATTGCGCAATGTGGGATATGACTATCTGATGACCACATCCGCAGACCATCGCGGCATAGACGTAGCACTGCTCTATCAGCCCTCGCGTTTCCGCCCCATCGCCCACTGTTCCCTGCGTGTTCCCCTGTTGCCGGGCATGCGTCCCACACGCGACATCCTCTATGTGTCGGGTTGCACGCTCACGGGCGACACACTCCATGTGTTTGTGCTCCATGCACCGAGCCGGTCGGGTGGGGCGGCCCATTCTGCCCCTTATCGCATGCAGGTGGCACGCCGCCTTGTCGCCTCCACCGACTCCATCCGCAGCGTTTCGCCCAACGCCAAGATACTTGTGGCAGGCGACTTCAATGACGAATCGACAGACCCTGTCTTCCCTTTCTTGGAAGGAAAGGGGTTGAACGACATACCGCCCACATTGGAGAAAGACTCTCAAGTGCGCGGCAGCTACCGCTATAAGGGGCGGTGGCAGACCATCGACCATATCGTGGTGAGCAGCAATCTGACAGACTCTGTGCTGGGGTGCGACATTCATTCCATACCATATATGCTTGAGCCTGACCCCACATATGGTGGAGTCAGGCCCAAACGAACTTATCTTGGTGGCAGATATCTTGGCGGTTGCAGTGACCATCTGCCCTTGTTGCTGCAACTGAAATTGTGATTTCCGTCTATCCGTCTACTTTTCGGTGATATTGCCCTCCACATAGAGGCGTGTCATCTCCACCTTGCCGTTGGTGCGCACGGTGACCACCTTCTTGAAATGGGAGGCAAACTGTCCGCGGCTGTTGTAGAGAACGGTGATGGTGCCCTTCTCGCCCGGCATGACGGGCTTCTTGGAATATTGGGGAACGGTGCAGCCGCAACTGGCTACCGCCTGGTTGATAATCAATGGAGCATCGCCCACATTGGTAAACGTGAACACGCACTTCTGCACAGGGTCTTTGTCTGTAATCGTGCCGAAGTCGTGCGTGAGCTTGTCAAATTTTATCTCGGCTTGCTTTTGACTTTCTTGTGCTATGGCGATGGAGATGGTGCCGAGCAGCATCACCATCATGAGAATCATTTTTTTCATCTTCTTTCCTGTATTTTTAATTCCGGGCAAAAGTAAGTATATTTATCCGATTGGAGTCTGTTTCCCCGCATACTTTGCATATATTTAACAGTTCCGGATAGAGGGTCCAATACTGATCGGTTGCCGTCTCAGAAACCATAAGGGTTCATCTCCTTGTATTTCTTGTTGATTTTGTCCTCGATGCCCTCTGCAGAAAACGCTCCGTTGACGTCTGCCGCCTTTTCTGGTTCCAGTTCAAGCACTTTCTGCATGTCTTCTGTTGCCACCTGACTTTCACCGCGCTCATAGTGGATGGCGCCGCGCTCCTTGTAGGCTTCTATGCGGAACGGGTTGGCGTCGATGACCTTGCCATACCACGACAGGGCTTCTTCCTTGTTCTCCTTGGCGTTCTCCACCCTTGCTTTCAGCAGAAGTGCATCTTCATTTTCGGGCGCTTTGCCGAGCAGGGTGTCGGCGTCGTCACCTGCACCGCTCTTGTCGCCCATCTTGAGCAGCGTGTCTCCGCGCAGCAGGTAGGCATCCACATAGTCGGGATCTATGGTGACCGCCTTGGTGAGCAGGGCAACGGCGTTGATGACATCGCCCATGCCTACGCACGACTGGGCGTAAAGATAGTTCACCTCAGCATTGTCGCGGTCGATGAGCATTGCTTTCTCTGCCGCTTCGCCCATGGCCTTGTAGTCTTCCATCATATATGCCACGCGTGCCATGCGGATAAAGACGGCGATATTGTCTGGGCATGCCTCTCCAATCTGCAGCAACTGGTCGTAGGCTTCGGTAAGCCGGTTGGTGTTCACGTAGACCTGCGACAGGTAGTCGCGGATTTCAAGGTCGTCTTTGAGTTCAAGTGCATGTGTGAAACACTTCACGGCATAGTCGGCTTGTCCTGTGCGCATGGCACGCACGCCATCGTATTTGAGCACATCGAAGTCGCGAGCCTCATTGCCTGCTTTGCTTTCAGCGGGTGTCTCTTCTTTTGCGCCAAACAGTTTCTTGAATATGTTCATTTCTTTTTCTTGTAGTTTTTCACCTTATTATATATGTCGGCAGTCATCACGTCGGTGTCCATGAGCAGTGCCCACTGGGTGGAGTCGTTCGCATACGACTCGCCCACCTTGCGGTTGCGCACAAAGATGTAGCGCTGGTTGATGTATCCTTCGCTGCCGTCTTTCGCCAGCACGAAGCAATACATGGTCTGCTTGTAGCCTGTCACCTTGCCGTCTTGTTCCACGCTTTGGCTGAGCCAGTCGGTTTGCGGCAATGCGCACGACACGATTTCGGCAGAAGGATATTTCTTGAGCAGTTGGGTGGCGCATGCGTTGCGCATTTCCTCACCGTCAGACTCCTTATAGAGGTTCACGTCATATATGGGCATGTAATAGTGTCCTTCTACCAGCACCTTGTAGTTTCCTTCTTTCGAGAAGAGACCGTCGGCGGTATAAGAGACCTCGTCCTTCACCTGCTGCCAGAACTTCTTCATTTTCTTGCCTACACTTTTACCGGCGCTTTCCTTGGTTTCCTTGGTTCCCGTGTTTTGCGCCATTGCCGTGCCGCCCCATGCAAGAGCGGCAATCAGCACAAGAGATAATCTTTTCATGGGCATGATGTTTCGTTTTTTGTCAGTATGCAAATTTAGACAAAATAATCGGTAACGGCAATGTTCCATCGTGCCAAATTCCTGCATGTAAATGTTTTTTAGGTAAACAATTACGCACAACCATTAAAAAGACTGAATAATATTTGCCGTTTCCCGCATTGGCATTAACTTTGCAACCGACAAAAGGAAAGGATTGACACGATGAAAAATCATATTCTCACCCTGTGTGCCTTGCTGGTTTGCGGAGGTGCGCAGGCTCAAGACTACCGCAATGGACGGTTGCCCGGCACCAACATGATCACCACCACACCACGCCAGATGACCAGCTATGAGCATGAGGACGGCTTTCTTGCTGCTCCGCTTCATGGCGGCGAACCTATCAGCACGACTTCACCGGCACGTCAGGATGAGGCTGTGGCAGACACGGTGAAGACGCTCAACCTGCCGTCGCTCAATGCCAACGGACAGGTGCAGCCGCTTGGACGCTATCCTTACTCTTGGTGGGGCGGCTATCAGAACTGGGACTTGCATCCCGGACTCAACGTGTCGCTCGGTGCTTCGGTGATGACCACCTTTGGCAAGGGCGGCTTGAGCGGGGCAGGATTTTCCCAGAATGTGTCCATGATGTATGCCGTGCCCTTGACCCAGAGGCTGTCGCTCGCCGTGGGCGGCTATTTCAACAACATGGATTGGGGGCGGTATTCCTATCGCCAGGCAGGTGTGAGCGCGGTGCTCGGCTATAAGTTTGACGACCATTGGGAGGGCTATATCTATGCCCAGAAGCGCATTGTGGGCAGCAATAAGTTCTTGCCCTATCCGCTCTATGACCTCGGGCAGGGCGGCGACCGCATCGGTGCAGCCGTGAGATACAACTTCAATCCCAGTTTCAGCATTCAGATCAATGTGGAGGGAAGCCGTCAGCCCGTCTACCGTGGCTTTCACATGCGTGACGACATGCCCCCTGCAAGCAACTTCCAATAACCGCGAATATTTTGCGGTCGGTTTGTTAGCTCTATAATGGTTTGTTATCTCTTTAATGGAATGTTCATGAAATAATTTTCTCCGAAAGAAGTGAACATTCCCATTTTTTTTCTTATCTTTGCGATTGGATAGGATATATCTTGCTTTTAGCCACACCAAGGCAAGTGAATTGTATGTAAATAGGTGTGTGCATTCAGTCTATTAACAAAATAAAAACTACAACGATGAAGACAAAATGTTTAACAATTTCTCTGCTGGCGTTACTGGCCGGTTGCGTAAATGCATGGGCTGGCGAACCGGGAGTAAAGTTATTGTTGCGGAGCGGACAGCAACTGAGCTTTTGTTTCAGGCAAAAGCCCGTGGTGAAAACCACCCCGCAAGAACTTACCCTGTCGGCAGAGGGCAAAGTATGGGTGAGTTGCCCGTAT
The DNA here is from genome assembly GCA_963654295.1 of Lachnospiraceae bacterium. Classification (GTDB taxonomy): domain Bacteria; phylum Bacteroidota; class Bacteroidia; order Bacteroidales; family Bacteroidaceae; genus Prevotella. Next base: position 10,588 of record CAVJZZ010000042.1, read on the forward strand.
GCCGATGTATTGCGTATGGAGATAAGTGACGATGTAGAGACCGGCATTACTCCCGCAATAGCCACGAAAAGGGCCTCAGTACAAGTGAACATCTCCGCCGATGCCATTGGCATATCCGGGCTCTCATGTGGCGAGGCTGTGACGATATGTACTACCGAGGGCATGGTGAAAGTACGTACTTCGGCAGGCTCTGACGGCAGGGTTTCGGTGTCACGGTCTACACTGCCCCGCGGCATCTGCATCATCACAACGGGCAGTGGCATAAGTTACAAGTTTTATAACCATTAAATTACTACTTATTATGAAGACAATACAAACCATCATATCTGCAATTGCAATCATGGCAGCTTCCGTTCACACGGCATCAGCACAACAAGTTTCATTATGGAAAAACGGAGTTCGCATATACCAGGTATCAACTGCTGATGTCGACAGCATCACTTTCACAGAGCGGGTTTCCGAACCATCGGCAGACAATCTGGAACTTTCTGACATCACCGGCACATGGCTCATCACGCACAGCAAGGGAAACCGCACGGTGTCGGGCTCCATAGTGAAAGAATGGGACGAGGACACCGAAGCTGAATTCAACTGCGCCGTAATAGGAACCGACGCCCAAGGAGCATACATTGCATATATGGAGAACAGCGGTGATGAGTGGCATGAAGATGGCACAGGGAGAATTGATGTTACAGACGGAAAACTCGTTTACAAAGAAGGCGATTACGCATACTTCAACATACTGGACTACAAAGACGGTACAGCGATTGTGGAGTATGGATTTGAAGGGGATAATGCCAGCAAACGGTACACTGACACAATGAAGCGGATAAGCAAGCGTACAGACGTACTGCGTACGGAGAGCAATACTTCACCTGCTCAATTGGAAACAATTCCTTATCTCAACTATTCCGACATCACTGGCACATGGCAAATCACTCATATAAAGGGTCTGACGGAAGATAATGGCAATACATTCCTCTATGATGAGGACATGAGCGACTCAAAAGACCATTTTGTATTCTTCCCCGACGGCAGATACGGCTACATTGAATACGGCGACGATAGTCAGAGTTGGCATCTCGACGGACATGAATACAGAAACTATACTGTCGAAAACGGTGCGCTGCGCATTCCCGGCGGTATGCTGCTGGAGTATGACAAAGACGGCAATGCAAAGGTTTTCTATTCATTTACAGACGACAAAGAAAATGAGGAAAACCAAATCATTACGATAAAGCGCGTCAGCGACCGCACTGACTATATCAGTTATACGGAATAATGCGGTTACCATTAAGTTGTTTTTCACTGCTTACACCCAACCTTTTTGACTATCGTTCGGGATAAGCGGGAAGATCTTTATGCGCTAAGGTCGACGTGGGGACACGTCGACTACTACCTTGTGCTTGTTGTAGGGTATATAAGCGCTTGGCGTTATGCTATATCTATGCTTGTCGTAGTAGGTGCGGCGTCCCCGCCGCATCCCCTGTGCTTGTTCGAAAAGCTCGTCAGGAATGCTTGTCACGCCTTTCATATGCGCTAAGGTCGACGCGGGGGCGCGTCGACTCCTACCTTGTGCTTGTTGTAGGGTATATAAGCGCTTGGCGTATGCTATATCTATGCTTGTCGTAGTAGGTGCGGCGTCCCCGCCGCATCCCCTGTGCTTGTTTGAAATGCTCGTCAGGAATGCTTGTCACGCCTTTCATATGCGCTAAGGTCGACGTGGGGACACGTCGACTCCTACCTTGTGCTTGTTGTTATGCAATAGCCAATCCGTGAATTTTTGTCTTTTGGTCATATAATGATGCCAAATGTCTCTGTTTCACCCATTGGCAGAATGAATTTAGCCAAAGACGGCCCCTAAAGAGATTGGTCGGAAAACAAAAGTAGGAGAAAAACAGATACGTTTTCCTCCTACTCGATTAACTCTCTAATTATCTTGTGTATGGTGTTTTGAATGTTCGTTCTTATCTGCGTCCGCCGAAGTGTCCGCCACCTCCGCTTGTGTTGCTGCGGCTGCCGCCAGTGCTGCCTCCGCCGAAAGAGGAGCGCGATGATGATTGGCTGCTGCGGTTGCTCGGCATGAACGAGTTGGCTGGCGTCTGACTGCTGCGGCTGCTGCTCCGTGTGGAAAAGCTGGAAGACGAGCCCGAGTTCCTCACCGTGGTGCGTGTGGAACTTTCCCTGGCACCGAAATTGCTGCGTGAAGTGGACGACGGCGTGCTGCTTTGACGTGCCCCTCCGAACGAACTGTTGCCCGAACGGGATGTGTTCTGTGTGTTGCGTGCAGACTGGTTGTCGTTGCGGCGTGCACCGAAATTGCTGTTTGCCGATGAACTGTTGTTGCCGGGACGTGCTCCGCCGAAATGGCTGTTCACTTGGTTGGAACCCTGCTGGCGGTTGTTTCGGGCGTAATCACCTTGCTGGCGGTTGCTGCGGGCGTAGTCAAATCCTTTGTTGTAGTCACCGCGCTTAAAACCGTCGCGCATGCCGAAGTGCACATTGCCGTGGTTGGCAGTGCCGGGAGCCGGTTTGCCCCAGTCGCGTCCGTGATACCAACTTCTGCCGCCATTGCTCCGCCAACTGTGTCCACCCACATATACATTGATGAACGACGGACGTCCGTAGTAGAAATAGTTGCGGTGTGGATAGCGCGAGTAGATGCCGAAGTGCCAGTAGCCGTCAGACCAGTAGAGTGGGCGGTAGAAATAGCTGGCAGCGCAGAACGCATTGTATTGCCAGTCGAGCAGCACATAGCTCAAGTCGAGGTTGCGCTGGCGCCAGTATGGACCGTAGAGGTCGTCGTAGGAGTTGACCCCCATCAAGTAGTCGAGGTTTATTTCATAGGCAGCCTCATATTGTTCTTCTGTGAGGTTCAGTTCGTAAGCCATCTTGTCGGCAAGGAAAAGCGCCTGGTTGCGTGCCTGTTCGTAGCTCATGGCACGGGCTGCGGTGGTCATGACCAGCAGCATTGTCAGTGTGAAAATCAGCTTTTTCATATCTAAACCCTTTCTTCTTTTTTAGTGGATAAAAGTCGGAAACGTTCTTGTTTCTGTTTGCAAAGTAAGCCATAATCTGCCGCATGTCCAAAGGATTTTCCCTATAAACGGATGGGAAAATCCCTAAACACCGCTCTTGGATGGGCGGCATACGTTATATATAAAGGAAAAAACTTGTCAAAGCCGCATATTTTAGCTATCTTTGCAAGCACTTTATAAAGCAATTACAAGGATATATCAAAGATGGAAAGTCAAGGAAAAACGCTTTTGGGCATGACCGTAGCCGAACTGAAAGACGTGGCGAGGTCGTTGGGTATGCCTGCTTTTACGGGCGGACAAATGGCGCAGTGGCTCTATCAGCACCACGTGAAAACAATCGACGAGATGACCAATCTGTCGAAAGCCAACCGCGAGAAGCTCAAGGCAGCCTATACAATAGGATGTGCCGCTCCTCACGATGCCCAGTATTCCAAGGACGGAACCATCAAATATCTCTTCCCGACCCAATCGGGGCAGTCTGTGGAAACGGTGTTCATCCCCGATGGCGAACGTGCCACCCTGTGCGTCTCTTCTCAGGTGGGGTGCAAGATGAACTGCCTGTTCTGCCAGACCGGCAAACAGGGATTTGAGGGCAGCTTGCCCGCATCCGACATCCTGAACCAGATCTACTCGTTGCCCGAAGTAGACCGGCTCACCAATATCGTCTTCATGGGACAGGGAGAGCCGATGGACAATCTGGAAAATGTGCTCCGTGCCACGGAAGTGCTCACTGCCGACTATGGCTGGGCGTGGAGTCCGAAGCGCATCACGGTGAGCAGCGTGGGCGTGAAGAACAAGTTGAAGCGCTTTCTCGACGAGAGCGAATGTCATGTGGCGATCAGCCTCCATTCGCCCATCCCTGAGCAGCGTGCGCAACTGATGCCTGCCGAGCGCGGCATGTCTATTGCCGACGTGGTCAGCCTGCTTCATCAGTATGACTTCACCCGTCAGCGGCGCTTGTCGTTCGAATATATTGTCTTTGGTGGTGTGAACGACTCTATGACCCACGCTCGCGAGATCGTGAAACTGCTCGAAGGACTGGAATGCCGCGTCAATCTGATACGTTTCCATCAGATCCCCGATGTGCCGCTCCACGGTGCCGACGAGAAGAAGATGGAGAGTTTTCGCGACTATCTCACCAAGCACGGCGTGTTTACCACCATTCGGGCCAGCCGGGGGCAGGACATCTATGCCGCTTGCGGATTATTGAGCACAGCGAAGAAGATAGAAGAACAGCGCCACAGCGAGGCGCACGGCGCATGACAAGACAGCTGCCTATAGTCACATTCTGGCTCGTCATCCTGCTGTGCGTAGGATCTCTTGCCTCTTGCGGACGGCATCGCTCCAGTTTGCAGCCGCAGAGTGGGGGCAGACCCTACGAGGTGCTCCTCGTGGGCGACAGCGTAGACGATGTGGCAGATGCGCTGAAGGCAGATGCCGAAGGTCTGCCGCAGCCCGAACCGTCGTTCGATGTGTCGGTGATACCGGCGGCGCGCTACAATCAGTCTGTATGGTTGGCTCGTGCTGTCGTTCTGGTCACCCTCGATCCCACCCGCTTCTCGACGACTCGTCTGCGCTACGAGAAGAACCTGCATGCGGCACCCCAGATGGTTGTCCATGTGAACAGTCCGTCGAGAGCGGCGCTGCACCGCGATATGCCGAGGTTGGCAGCTAACCTGCGCCAGTTGCTCACACGCTTTGAGATGAACGCCGAAATCAGTAGGCTCGCATCTGCCGGCAATCCGAAATCGGCACAACGGGTGTATCAGGCGACTGGCTGGCACATGAAAGTTCCGGCAGACATGGCGTCGCACAAGAAAGGCGAGCGGTTCGTGTGGTTGTCGAACAATGCCGCCACCGGCATGCGCAACCTTTGCGTCTACACACTGCCGTTGATGCCACTCACCCGCACCGCACTGATCCACGCCCGTGACAGTGTGATGCGGCAAAACCTGCCTGGCGAACGGCAAGGCATGTATGTCGAAACCGTGGCATCTACCGTAGATGCCGTGTCGGTGAGCGAGAACGGAAGGAAGACCATTGTCATGCGCGGGCTCTGGGCAATGAAGGGCGATGCCATGGGCGGTCCGTTTGTGGCCCATGTGGTGGCCGACTCCGCCCGCCGACGCTATGTGGTGGCAGAGGCGTTCGTCTATGCCCCCGAAATGCGGAAGCGCAACATCATGAGACAGACAGAGGCTACCCTCTACACGCTGAGAGCGGAGTGAGCGGGCAGTCGACAAGATATAAACACTAATCAACAGTTATGGAAGAAAAGAAAATACGCGTGGCCATCACGCATGGAGATACCAACAGCATCGGTTATGAAATCATCTTCAAGGTCTTTGCCGACCCAACCATCCTTGAACTTTGCACACCTATTATATATGGTTCGCCCAAGGTGGCTGCCTATCACCGCAAAGCCATGGAGATGGAAGCCAACTTCACCATCATCGGCAGTGCCGAGGAGGCACACGACGGCAAGGTGAACATGCTCACCACTTTCGACGACGAGGTGAAGGTAGACATGGGGCAGCCCACCACAGAGTCGGGCTATGCAGCCATGTGCGCTATCGTGCGTGCGCTTGAGGATTACAAGAAGGGACTGTTCGATGTGCTGGTCACAGCACCCGTGTCTTCGTCCAACATCTCCACAGAAGGACATCCGTTCAGCGGACAGGCAGCATTCATCTCGCGCTCGTTGGGCGGCAACAGCATCGCCATGCTCGTGAACGAGCGCATGCGCGTGGCTCTTGCCACAGAGGATTTGCCCATAGCGGAAGTGTCGCGCGTGGTCAACAAACAGTTGGTGGTAGAAAAGGTGAAGGCTGTTCAGCATGCGCTGAAACGCGACTTCCGCATCTCCAACCCCCGCATTGCCGTGCTCGCCCTCAATCCGCAGGTGGGCGAAGACAGCAAGGAAGGCAGTGAGGAAAGCGAGATTATCGCTCCGGCTATCGGCGAACTGATGACATCGGGCGTGTCTACCTTTGGTCCTTATGCCGCCGACGACTTCTTTGCCCGGGCAGATTACGAACATTTCGATGCCGTCTTGGCGATGTATTACGACCAGGGAGCCATCCCGTTCAAACTGATCGGGAACGACGAGTCTGTATGCTATACGGCAGGACTTCCCGTGGTTCACACCGCACCGGGACACGGTCCGGCATTCGACATCGCCGGACAGGGCAAGGCAGATGAAAACCAACTGCGCCAAGCCATCTATCTGGCTATCGACGTGTTCCGCAACCGGGCAGAATACGACGAGCCCCTCGGCAATCCGCTTCCGAAACTCTATCGTGAGAAACGCGATGACAGCGAGAAAGTGAGATTTGCCATTCCCAAGAAGAAGGAGCCCAAGGCGTAATCCGGTGCACGGCGCATTTGCAGACAGCAAAAAGTGGTGCGCAAATGCAACGGAATCAAATTAAATGACTAAATTTGCCGACTGTATGAACAATACGGAATTGCAACAAATCAAGCAGCGCTACAACATCGTGGGCAACTGCGACGCGCTCAACCATGCGCTGGATGTGGCCTTGCAGGTCGCACCCACCGACCTTTCCGTGCTGATAGTAGGTGAAAGCGGTGTAGGCAAAGAGGTGATACCGCGTGTCATCCACGACCATTCACCACGGCGACGCGAGAAATACTTTGCCATCAACTGCGGTTCCATCCCCGAAGGCACCATCGACAGCGAACTCTTCGGTCACGAGAAAGGTTCTTTCACAGGAGCCATCGGCGAGAGTGAGGGCTATTTCGGCGTGGCTAACAAGGGCACCATCTTCCTCGATGAGGTGGGGGAGTTGCCGTTGGCGACACAGGCCAGACTGCTCCGCGTGCTCGAAACGGGCGAATACATCCGCGTGGGAGGGCAGAAGGTGATGAAGACCGACGTGCGCATTGTGGCGGCAACCAACGTGAACATGCGCAAGGCGGTGAGCGAGGGACGCTTCCGCGAAGACCTCTATTACCGTCTGAACACCATCCCCATCCAGATGCCGCCACTTCGGGAGCGCGGCACAGACATCGTGTTGCTGTTCCGTCTCTTTGCCATGCAGATGGCGGAGAAATACCGTTTGCCCAAGATCGTGCTCGCAGACGAGGCGAAACCACTCCTGATGAAGTATAAATGGCCCGGCAATGTGCGCCAGCTCAAGAACATCACCGAGCAGATGTCGGTGCTGAGCGAGAAGCGGGAGATTGATGCAGAGACCCTGCTGAAGTTCATTCCTGCCGACCAGGAAGACAGCATGCAGCTCACCACGGTGTCGAAAGGGGGAAGCCACAACTACGAAAGCGAGCGCGAGATACTCTACAAGATACTCTACGAACTGCGTGGAAACGTGAGCGACTTGCGGCGCGAGATGAACACACTGCGCAAGCAGATGGACGAAGCGCAGCACATACGGCAGGCGGTAGACACACGCCAGCTGGCGCCAATCGACACATCTTACCCCGTTGTCGACAATGCTCCTGCCATCCGCCGCGATCCTTCTTTCGTGGAACGCCATACCCGGGTGGAGGATGCCGTAGCCGAAGAGATCTCCGAACCGGAAAGTCTCAACCTCAGCGATTTGGGCAGACAGATGGTAGAGAAAGCTCTCGAACGCAACGGCGGCAACCGAAAGAAGGCAGCACAGGAGTTGGGCATCTCAGACCGCACCCTTTATCGAAGACTAAAGCAATATGGACTTGACAAGAACAAAGATATTTAAGCCTTTGGCGCTGGTGCTTGTATTGGCGCTCTGTGCCTGTTCCGTCTCCTATAAGTTCAATGGGGCGAGCATCGACTACACCAAGACAAAGACCATACAGATTGCCGACTTCCCCATCCGTTCAAGTTATGTGTGGGGCCCCATGGCGTCTATCTTTAACAATCAGTTGAAAGATGTATATGCCAACCACACGCGGCTCATACAGGTGAAACGGGGAGGCGACCTGAAGATAGAAGGTGAAATCACCCAATACTCCCAGCGCAACAAGTCGGTGAACAGCGAAGGCGTATCTGCACAGACCGAGTTGTCTATGACGGTCAACGTGCGGTTTACCAACAACGTGAACCACAAGGAAGACTTTGAGCGGCAGTTCACTGCCACCCAGAGCTATGAGTCGACCCGCTCGCTCAATTCCGTGCAGGAAGAACTTGTCACGCAGATGGTGAAAGACATCACCGACCAAATATTCAACGCAACCGTAGCCAACTGGTAACACATCATGGATCTGACGCATTACATCAACCATCCCGAGCAACTGGACAAGGAGACCCTTTTCGATCTCCGCAACACCCTTGCGCTCTATCCCTACTACCAGCCTGCACGTCTGCTGATGCTGAAGAACCTCTATTTGCTCCACGACCCCTCCTTCGATGAAGAACTGCGTCGCACGGCAATCTACATCACAGACCGAAAGACCATCTTCGAGATCGTAGAGGCTGCCCACTATCAGTTGAAGCGCAAGGAGGAAGCCGTTCCGCCAGCGTCTGCCGACAATGGCGGCGACCGCACCATAGCCCTGATCGACAGTTTCCTCGGCTCTTTGCCTGCAGACGGCGAGGAGCCCAAGCCGGCGGAGCCTGGAACACGCAAGCCCACAGCAGCAGATGCCGCTGTCGATTATGTGAGCTACCTGATGGCAACAGAAAACACTTCGTCGGAAGAGGAACGGCAGCCAGAGATGAAAGGGCAGAACCTCATCGATGACTTCATCAACAGGGAAGGCGGGAAAATCGAACTGAAGGAAACGCCCGAATACACTCCAGCCATCGAGACGCCCAAGGCGAGTACGGAAACCGAAGGCGACGAAGGCTATTTCACAGAGACATTGGCACGAATCTACATCAAACAGGGCAGATATTCAAAGGCTTTGGAAATTATTAAGCGATTAAATTTGAATTATCCAAAAAAAAATGTTTACTTTGCAGACCAAATACGTTTCCTTGAGAAATTGATAATAAATAATAAATACAAAAATAATTAAAAACAATGGGATTTTACACATTATTCGTACTCCTGATTGTCTTGGCAGCACTGCTGATGATATTCATCGTGCTCATCCAAGAGTCTAAGGGAGGTGGACTTGCGTCCAACTTTTCATCTTCCAACCAGATTATGGGCGTTCGCAAGACCACAGATTTGGTAGAGAAAGCTACATGGGGACTTGCAGCGGCAATGGTTGTGCTCAGCGTGGTGTGTGCTTATGTGGCACCGACGGCAGTGACCGACCAGAGCGTTATCGAAAGAACAGAAGCTGGCAGCGGCGCTACCAACGCCAACAACGTGCAGGGCTTCGGTGCAAGCCAGAAGGCTGCTCCTAAAGGCGCACAGCAGGCTGCTCCCGCAGCCAAGCAGGCAGTGCCTAAGGCTCCGACCACTCCCGCCAACTAATCTCCATCGTCAGGAGTTGAAAACATAGAAGGTTGCATCTTCGTTTCTGCAGAAACGGGATGCAACCTTTTTTCGTTGACACCTCTGCCCGTTCCTTATCACCAACAACGGCAAGAACCAAAGCGAATACCAACTATATCACAATGCCGAGTCACGCATCGCCCATTGTGGGTGATGCGCCTTCTACTATTGTTTCAGATGCAGAATAATATAGGATGCATCATCCTGTTGAGGTTCAAGATTGGGTGGAAGTTTGTCTTGTTCTGCCAGTGCCATATACTCCTCCGATTGATAGAAGCCATCTGTACAAAGCATCAAAGATGATATTCCTACCAACTCTTTTGAATGGACTGGTATCGGGTAACGATAGCCTTTGCCATTCACACAACGTGTAAGAAGAGTGTTGCAGTCACTGCTTTTGGTATGGTCTTCGGTCAACTGCACCATATTGTCATCTTCTTGGCTGTACAATCTCACGTTTCCTTGCCATGCATAATACAGTGTGTTGCCTTTTACAATGACAACAGTCACGGCAGCCCCCATCTTGCAGTGTAAGAGTTGGCTTTGTTCCGCAATTGTTTGGTCTGCTTGTACGAATGCATCTTTCAGCACATGAGGGATGTCGTCCAAAGGGGATTCGTTTTTTACCTTGTTGTATATGTTTTGTACAACAAGGCCTGCAGCCAAGTCTCCATGCTGCAAGCCTCCCATGCCATCGGCGAGGATTGCGATGTATGAGTCGTTGGAAAGTTGCTCGAACAGGATTTTGTCTTGATTGATTCCGCCCACGCCGGCAATGCTGCTATGTTTTATATCCGTGATATTCATACCTTTATTTCTTTGTTGAGCGAAACACTTCGATAATCTTTTCCCACGCCAAACGCAATTGGTCGTAAGACCGTCCTGACTGCGCATCAAGCATTTGATTCAGCAGGTAACTTTGTTCTTCCTTCTGCAGTTCATTTGCTATCTGACCCGCATAATAGTCAAGTTGGTCTGCCGTCAACAAATCTGCCAAGTCATGCGCCAACCAATATGCACCTGCCACATATTCATCAAAATTCTCCCAATCATACACTTCCATATACGCTTCCCGGTCAAGGTTTGCCATCAGGTAGTTTGACAGGATGAACGACATATCTTCGGCATCTTTGCTTGTCACAAGATGTCTGTCCATCCACGCATTGAACTTTAGCAGGAAGAGACCATGCAATGACGCAATCTTGATGGAGAACTTGTCATCGATGTCAACAGTAATGGCATCACTGAGCACCTCGTCGAACCCCTTTACCGACATGGCAATGGTTTCTTCTGGCGGCCAATAGATGTTGTCATCTTCTTTGGCTACATATCCGTATGGCACGACGTCTATCTCGTAATCATCATAGTAGAAGCGTTGGTGCTTGCTCGGATCTTTCTCGAATCCGTCAGCAACCAATGCATCTTTCACCTCACCATACTCTTGCCAATTTGTTATGGCTATCGCCAAATCCAAGTCACGTGTCTTTCTTCTTGACGACATGTCCAACAGTTGTTGCACAACGATATCTCGTGCCGTGGCTCCTATGACAAAGAAGTCACGGTTCATCTTGTGGAAACTGGCTGACAACTTTCCCAACAATTCCACAAGGTATGGATTGTTCAGTTTCTCACTCGAAATCTTTAAGTTCATTCTTCAACAGTCTTTTTGCAGCTTCAAGGCATCGGCTATTGCCGCTCCCCATCAAGTCTGCATAAATGAGTAAACAAGGAACCGTCGTCCCTTCTTCATTGCCGTTCCAAAACTTCTTGTACACTTGTATCTCGCCATCGGCATCTTGCTTCACGGCTCCTGTCCGTATCAGATGTGCCATGGGAATATCTGCGTAAATGTCGAATGAGCCTGGTTGCAGATAACCATCTACGATATTTGCAGCAGGTTCGCCTCCCCAGTACATTCCTTGTGGCAGTGGCATACTGCGCCATTCGTTTCGTTTGTCTTCTGCTCTGAAAGACATTTTCCCCAACAGAAGTTTTGGCTTGAGTACTTCGTTGTAGTTATTGACCCACAAGTCGAGCAACTTTGCTTTGTTCCTTAGAATACGGCCTTTGTTTGTCTCTTCCACAAAACCTCGTTTGGTCAACTCTTCCATAACATTCTTGATGGACCCCAGTGAGATATTTGTCTGAGTGCCTATTTCACGATAAGGCATACGTATATTGTCTGAATGCAGCAAGAGATAGAATATGACTTTAAGCCCGGCTTCCTGAAAAACAGGATATGACTTTGTTGTTTCCTCTTTGCATTTCCGACCTTGATTTAATATTTGGAAGACAATTCGACCATCTTGCATCTGTCTAATGCAACAGTTCCCGGCAGTGTCGAGATAGTTGATTCCGTTTTCTGCCAATTCGTTTGCTATTTGCGGAGACACATATTGCGCTACAAGAAGAGTCTGCTGCTTGGCCCCGACCTTAGCTGACTGCAACATGGCCAATGTCGTATTCAATGTCGCCTTGGTCACATGGGTGCGTTCAATGCACACGTATTCTTTCCCCATTATTTTTACAACGAGGTCTGCGCCAGCTTTTGGTCTCTTCTGTTTTTCTATAAGACCAGTTCCGCCTGTCGGAATGGTCTCGGCAAGAGCATCAAATGCTTGCCCTATAATTGTGTCTTGTACCATTGTTTGATATCCTTTGTTCAATATTTCTATGTTGTTCAATGTTATTGAACACCGCAAAATTACTGAACAAAAACCGAACTGACAAACATTCTGTTCAATATTTCAACCTGTTCAACAAAGATTGACTTTAGCCGTGCCTTCCCGTTATATTTTATAAAAAGTAAAATACAATAGAATCATGGGAAGAAAGAAAATATCAGAGTCGTTTGTCAAGTTCATGGGCCGTGTCATCTCACAGTTGAAAGCCAACGGTCAATATCGCACGATGCTCCATTACCAAGCTGCCTTTCGCAGTTTCATGCGCTTCCGCAACCAACGGGACATCACCTTTGCCGAGATGGATGCCGACGAAATCAAATCTTACGAGGCATACCTGAAGAACGTGGCAGGAGTATGCCGCAACACCAGCTCTTTTTATATGCGCATCCTCCGTGCCGTCTATAACCGAGCTGTGGAGCAAGGACTGGCTGCACAACAGCATCCTTTCAAGAATGTCTATACCGGCATCGACAAGACCACCAAGCGAGCCATTCCTGCAGAGGCGGTCAGCAAAATCAAACATCTCGACACTCCACTCACCTTCCAACAAGCGTTGGCAAGAGACGCTTTCCTGATGAGCTTCTATCTCCGGGGCATCTCCTTCATCGACTTGGCGCACCTCCGCAAGACCGACCTCCGTGATGGCTACTTGCACTACACCCGAAGCAAGACGAGCCAGCGTCTCTGCATCCGTTGGGAGAAAGACATGCAGACCATCGTCGACAAATACAAGGAGCAGACCGCCTCATCCCCTTATCTCTTCCCGTTCCTTGTCAGCACCAAGGGCAAGGAACAAAGCGACCGTCAACTGTATCACAATGCCGAGTCACGCATCGCCTATCATCTCAAGAAATTAGGTGAAAAGATGGGACTCCAAGGCAAACTGACCCTCTATGTAGCCCGCCATTCTTGGGCAACGGCGGCAAGAGACAACCACATCTCCCTTTCAGTCATCAGCGAGGCGTTAGGCCACACCTCTGAGACCACCACCCAGATATACCTCCGCTCCATCCGAACCGACGAAGTCGATGCCGCCAATGCCCAACTTCTTGCGGCATTATGATTTCTGCATCTCTACATAAGAGACAC
>CAVJZZ010000043.1:0-23190 GCA_963654295.1 Lachnospiraceae bacterium
CTTTGAAAGCGAGCCCCGAGGACACACAATGTCTTCGGGGCTTTTTTCGTATTGGCAGAATCGCCAAATGCAGACAAGCGCAAGTGACGCGGCGAGGGCGCCGCGCCTCCTACATGATGCGCTTCATCAACAGCAAGCCGTTCGAACAAGCTTAGGGGCTGCAGCGGGGACGCTGCACCTACTATGGCAAGTGTAGTAGTCGACGCGTCCCCGCGTCGACCCTGCGCATATGAATCGCATAGACTAACTATAGGAGGCGAAGCGCCCTCGCTTTGCCCTTAGCGCATCAGCATTTCACCAGCACCATCATTTCACCACCATCAGCATTTCACCCAGACAAAAGCAATGTATAAAGCAACTGCTGCACCCTTGGTGTGAGCGTTGTTTTTACACCTTATTATAATATAATAGCGATTGTGTCGTTATAGTAACATGCAATGGACCGACAGAATACGTAATGTGAAGATGCTATTGGTGCTTATGGCAATCATTATTGCCGTAGGCTCACTCCTCGTGTCGCATTATTTGGTCAAGGACTTGTCTGTGGAAGAGCGTAACAAGATGGAAGTATGGGCGGAAGCCATGCGGTCGCTGAATGTGGCGGATGAAAACACAGACCTGACTTTGGTGCTGAAGGTCATCAATGAAAACAATACGATCCCTGTCATTGTGATGGATGGACAGGGGAATGTGCAGACCTCCCGTAACGTGAATGTCGATGGAGAAGGTGAGAACGCCATCCAGCAGATTGGCGAGAAATGGAAACGACGTGGGCAATACATTAAGATTGAGATGTCTTCGGGCGGAACAAAGGGCAATATCTATGTCTGCTTCGACGAGAGTTTGATGCTGAAGCGGTTGGCATACTATCCCTATGTGCAACTCTGTGTCGTGCTGGTCTTTGTCGTTGTTGCCATCTTCGCATTGCTCGCCTTCAAACGTGCGGAACAGAATAAGGTGTGGGTGGGACTGTCTAAGGAAACAGCACACCAGTTGGGCACCCCGATATCCAGTTTGATGGCATGGACGGAAATGCTGAAAGAAACCTATCCTGACGACGAGTTGCTCCCCGAAATGGACAAGGATGTGAAACGCCTTCAGTTGATTGCAGACCGGTTCTCCAAGATCGGTTCACAACCGGAGCCCGTCCCCTCCAGTCTGAATGAGATTGTAGACCACGTTGTCGAGTATATAGACAAGCGGACGTCCAAGTCGGTAGCCATCATCAAAGACATTCCGAAGGACGACATCATCATCAAACTGTGCCCCCAACTGTTCGAGTGGGTGATAGAGAACCTCTGCAAGAATGCTGTTGATGCGATGGGCGGACGTGACGGCTCCATTACGATAACGGTGACGGATGCTCCCGAAAAGGCTGTCGTGGAAGTGGCAGATACCGGGAAAGGAATCAAGAAGAAGGATATCCACAATGTGTTCAAGCCGGGCTTCACCACCAAAAAGAGAGGGTGGGGGCTGGGGCTGTCGCTGGCTAAACGCATCGTGGAAGAGTATCACCACGGGCGTATCTTCGTGAAAAGTTCTGAGGTGGGAAAGGGTACCGTCTTCTGCATAGAACTTGCCAAATCATAGAATTTGTCGTAGGAGCAGGTGTCGGGAGGTACAATAAAACTGCATAACGACAAAAAATGTGAGTATAAATTGTACAATGTCGGAAAATATTCGTAACTTTGCAACCCAAATGTGTAGTTTAGAGTTGCTTAAGATAGATTTGAAGGGAATCAAAGAGGGCGTAACGACCCTTGGTTTCTCCTTGGATGACACTTTTTTCGAAGCCTTGGACGAGGCAGAGATTAAAAGTGGTCGTCTTGATGTGACCGTTACGGTGCATCGTACGCAAAACTATTTTGAGCTTGACTTCCATACGGAAGGACTTGTACACGTGCCCTGTGACATCTGCTTGGATGCCATGGAGCAGCCCATTGCGTCTGACAACAGACTCGTGGTGAAATTTGGTGAAGAATACTCTGAAAACGACGACCTCATCACGGTGGCAGAGAACGACGGTGTTCTCGACGCGTCTTGGTTCGTCTATGAATTCATAGCACTCAACATACCCATTAAGCACGTGCATGCACCTGGAAAATGCAACCCTGCGATGATCGAAAAGCTCAATGAGCTGTCAGCTACCCGAAGTAGTGATGAGGATGGAGAGGCAGTGGATTCACGTTGGAGTGAATTGGAAAAATTAAAAACTATAATTAAAGATTAAGTAAAATGGCACATCCTAAAAGAAGACAATCAAAGTCTCGTACACTTAAAAGAAGAACTCACGACAAGGCCGTAGCTCCTACATTGGCAGTATGCCCTAACTGTGGCGCATATTATATTTACCATACTGTATGCCCGACTTGTGGTTACTACAGAGGTAAGGTTGCTATCGTTAAGGAAGAGACCGCAGAATAATGGGACGGATCAATGCAATTATTACTGGTATCGGAGGGTATGTTCCTGAGTATGTGCTCACGAACGACGAGCTCTCGCGAATGGTAGATACCAGTGACGAGTGGATTATGACCCGTGTAGGTATCAAGGAGCGTCGCATCTTGACCGAAGAAGGGTTGGGAACGTCTTACATGGCGCGTAAGGCTGCGAAACAGCTTATCCAGAAGACTGGCGTAGATCCTGATACCATCGATGCATTGATCGTTACCACCACCACTCCAGACTATAAGTTCCCTTCGACGGCGTCTATCGTCCTTGGAAAGCTGGAGCTTAAGAACGCAATGGCGTTTGATCTTGAAGCTGCTTGCTGTGGATTCCTTTATTCACTCGACGTGGCATCAACCATGATCCAAAGTGGCCGTTACAAGAAAATCATCGTCATCGGTGCAGACAAGATGTCTTCGTTGGTAGACTATACCGACCGTCAGACTTGCGTCTTGTTCGGCGATGGCGCTGGTGCAGTGCTTGTAGAGGCTACAGAAGAAGAGAATATCGGTGTGCAGGATTCGTTCCTCCGCACAGACGGCAAAGGTCTTCCGTTCCTTCACATGAAGGCCGGCGGTTCCGTTTGTCCTCCTTCTCATTTCACGGTTGACCACCGTCTGCATTATCTCTATCAGGAAGGTCGTACGGTGTTCCGCTATGCCGTTACTGATATGAGTGATGATGTGGCTGAAATCATGAAACGCAACGGCTTGAGCCATGATGATGTGAAGTGGGTGGTGCCCCATGAGGCAAACCTCCGCATCATTGAAGCTGTGACCAAGCGCGTGGAGATTCCGATGGAAAAAGTGATGGTTAACATCCAGCATTACGGAAACACAAGTGCTGCCACCATCCCGCTCGCTCTTTGGGACTATGAAAAAGAACTGAAGAAAGGCGACAATGTGGTGTTTACAGCTTTCGGTGCTGGCTTTGTTCACGGAGCATCCTATTACAAATGGGCTTACGATGGTGCAACAGCAGCCGCCAAGGCTAAGTGATGACTATCATTAACCAAGATACGAACGCATCCTTTTCCCATGTTCCATGAGAAAAGAATGCGTTTTTTGTTCTTTCCACTAATAAAAAATATCCTATCAGATGCATAAAGCAGGATTTGTAAACATCGTCGGAAATCCGAACGTCGGTAAGTCTACATTGATGAACCAGTTGATTGGCGAGCGCTTGTCTATCGCGACGTTCAAGGCGCAAACCACGAGGCACCGAATCATGGGCATCGTCAATACGGACGAGTGCCAGATTGTGTTCTCGGATACGCCGGGCGTATTGAAGCCCAACTATAAACTGCAGGAGTCCATGCTCGCCTTCTCCGAATCCGCTTTGGCGGATGCCGACGTACTTCTCTATGTCACCGATGTGGTGGAGAATCCCGAGAAGAACATGGAATTCCTTGAGAAGGTGAAGAAGATGTCAATTCCTGTGCTGCTGCTCATCAACAAGATTGACCAAAGCGACCAGAAGTCGTTGGGCGGTATTGTGGAAAAGTGGCATGCGCTGTTGCCCAATGCCGAAATCCTTCCCCTTTCCGCCAAGAACAAGTTTGGCATCGATATCCTGATGAAGCGCATACAGGAGTTGTTGCCTGACTCGCCTCCTTATTTCGACAAGGACCAGTTGACGGACAAGCCAGCGAAATTCTTCGTGTCAGAGATTATCCGCGAAAAGATACTGCTCTACTATGACAAGGAAATACCCTATTCCGTAGAGGTCGTCGTGGAGCGCTTCAAGGAAGACGAACAGAAGATACACATCAACGCTGTCATCTATGTGGAGCGTGATTCCCAAAAGGGCATCATCATCGGACATCAGGGTGTGGCATTGAAGAAGGTGAGCTCGGAAGCCCGTAAGGCATTGGAAAAATTCTTCGACAAGAAGATATTCCTTGAAACCTTTGTCAAGGTGGACAAGGACTGGCGCTCGTCGCAGCGCGAACTCAACCACTTCGGGTATAACCCCGAGTGATGAACGAAAGAAGACAAAAACAATCATACAATATATGGCAAATTTAGTAGCAATTGTGGGACGCCCGAATGTGGGCAAATCAACACTTTTCAATCGACTGACAAAGTCTCGCCGCGCAATTGTGAGCGATACGGCGGGTACGACTCGTGACCGTCAATATGGCAAGTGTGAATG
Organism: Lachnospiraceae bacterium; assembly: GCA_963654295.1. Classification (GTDB taxonomy): domain Bacteria; phylum Bacteroidota; class Bacteroidia; order Bacteroidales; family Bacteroidaceae; genus Prevotella. Next base: position 4,603 of record CAVJZZ010000043.1, read on the forward strand.
GAATGGCCGCGAGTTCTCTGTGGTAGACACTGGCGGATGGGTCGTCAAGTCTGACGATATCTTTGAGGATGCTATTCGCCGTCAGGTTATCGTGGCAACGGAAGAGGCAGACCTGGTGCTGTTCCTTGTCGACGTGACGGCAGGCTTGACAGACTGGGATGAAGACGTGGCGCAGATCCTGCGTCGCTCCAAGTTGCCGGTTGTGCTCGTGGCGAACAAGACGGACAACAACAACCAGATATATGACGCTGCAGAGTTCTACAAACTCGGTTTGGGCGATCCGCAGTGCATCAGTTCTGCAACAGGTAGCGGAACGGGCGACTTGCTTGACTTGGTGCTCTCGAAACTGAAGAGCGACGAGGCAGAACTGCTGGAAGACGGCATCCCCCGTTTTGCCGTTGTCGGCCGCCCCAATGCCGGCAAGAGCAGCATTATCAACGCCTTTATCGGTGAAGACCGCAACATTGTCACCGAGATAGCCGGAACCACCCGTGATTCCATCTATACCCGTTATGACAAATTCGGCTTCGACTTTTATCTCGTCGATACTGCCGGCATCCGGCGTAAGAACAAGGTGAGCGAAGACCTGGAGTTCTATAGCGTGATGCGCTCTATCCGTGCCATCGAAAACAGCGATGTGTGCATCTTGATGATCGATGCCACCCGCGGTATAGAGGCGCAGGACATGAACATCTTCCAACTGATCCAGAAGAACAACAAGAGCCTGGTGGTCGTGGTGAACAAGTGGGACTTGGTGGAGAACAAGGACCAGAAGGTGATCGACACCTTCGAGAATGCGATCCGCAGCCGCATGGCACCGTTCGTCGACTTCCCCATCATCTTTGCTTCCGCATTGACCAAGCAGCGCATCTTCAAGGTGCTTGAGACGGCAAAGCAGGTGTATATGAACCGCAAGGCGAAGGTCGGCACGACCAAACTCAACGAGGTGATGCTTCCTTTGGTGGAGGCTTATCCGCCACCATCAATCAAGGGCAAGTATATCAAGATCAAGTACTGCAGCCAGTTGCCCAACACGCAGATACCCTCCTTCGTGTTCTATGCAAACCTGCCGCAGTATATCAAGGAACCCTACCGCCGTTTCCTTGAAAACAAGATCCGTGAGAACTGGTCTATGCACGGATGTCCGATCAATGTTTTCATCCGACAGAAATGATGCGGAGCGCGACGAAGATCCTGTTGTGGGGATGGATGGGCGTGGCTGTGCTCGCAGCCTGCTCGTCCGATCAGGCAGAAGATGCAGGCGAAAGGGCAGGGCGTGCCGCCAAGGGCTATTACGACAAACTCTTGGGCGGCAAGTATGTGGAATATGTTGACGGTTTTTATCGTGCAGAGAAGATTCCTGATGCCTACCATGCCCAACTCGTGGAGAATGCCAAGATGTTCGTGGCTCTGCAGAAAGAATCCCACAACGGAATTGCCCGTGTGGATGTGGCTCGGGTGAAAGCCGACACGGCACATCATACGGCAAATGTTTTTCTGACCTTGTATTATGCGGACAGTGTGAGAGAACAGATCGTAGTTCCTATGATACAGAAAAAGGGAGACTGGTTGATGAAGTGATCAACCAATCTCCCTTTTTCGTTTTTATTGCAGTTCTATTGTTTGCCCTTAAGGGCATTCTCCATTTCTACCTTCTTCACCTTCTTGAAAAGGTCGGAAGCGTATACCAGATCGTTGAGCTTTTCGTTGGTGGATGTGATGACTCCGTTTTTGTCACCCGTCCACTCATTGTGGCCTTCACAGATGAAGATGATGTTCTCGCCAATACCCATCACGGAGTTCATGTCGTGGGTGTTGATGATGGTGGTCATATTGTATTCTTCTGTGATGCTGTGGAGCAGTTCGTCGATGACGAGTGATGTCTTCGGATCGAGTCCGGAGTTGGGTTCGTCACAGAACAGATATTTCGGGTTTAACACAATCGCCCGTGCGATGGCAACACGTTTCTGCATACCGCCTGAAATCTCGCCCGGATATTTCTGTTGCGCTTCCGACAGGTTGACGCGAGCAAGACATTCCTGTGCCCTCCGTATCCTGTCACGATAGTTCAGTGTGGAGAACATGTCGAGTGGAAACATCACATTCTCCAGTACGGTCAGGGAGTCAAACAGCGCCGCGCTTTGGAAAATCATTCCCATCTCTCGCCGCATCATGATCTTCTCGTGTTTGTTCATGGCGACGAAGTTGCGTCCGTCGTAGAGTACCTCGCCGCTTGTCGGTGACAGCAAGCCTACAAGGTTTTTCATCAGCACGGTTTTTCCACTTCCGCTCTGTCCGATAATCAGGTTGGTCTTCCCGCTGACGAACTGGGCGTTGATGTCCTTCAGGACGACCTTGTCTTCAAAGGACTTGTATAAATGCTTAACTTCTATCATGGCATTGGAGGTTATGACAACAGTTCTGTCAGGAACACGTCAGAGAACAATATCAGCACGCTGGATGAAACCACGGCGTTGGTGCTCGCCTTGCCTACTTCTACAGATCCTCCTTCTACCGTGTATCCGCAAAACGACGATACGCTGGCGATGATGAATGCAAAGAAGAGACTTTTGATGATGCTCATCCACATGAACCACGCATTGAACTGGTGCTGGAGTCCAAGGGTCAGGTCGGAAGGACTGAGCACGTGACCGATATAGGCGGTGCCGTATGCGCCGAGAATGCCCGTCGTGGAGGAGAATACCACCAGGAAAGGCATGATGGTGATGAGTCCGAGGATTTTGGGCAATATCAGGTAGCTTGCGGAGTTCACGCCCATGATTTCCAAAGCGTCAATCTGCTGGGTTACCCTCATGGTTCCAAGCTCAGAGGCGATGTTCGAACCCACTTTTCCCGCCAGGATAAGACACATGATAGACGAGGAAAACTCCAGCAACATGATTTCTCGGGTGGTGTAGCCAGACACCCAACGGGGCATCCAGGGACTCTGGATGTTCAGTTTCATCTGAATGCAGATGACCGCGCCGATGAAAAAGGAAATGAGAAGCACAATACCGATAGAGTCAACGCCCAATGAAGACATCTCTTTGATGTATTGCTTGCCGAACATCCTGAACCTTTCCGGTTTTGAGAAGGAACGTCCCATCAGAATAAGATAGCGTCCCAACGTGTTCAGATATTTAAGAACAATCATATTTTTATGAATATATTAGCGGTGCAAAAGTAGTGAAAAAACAACAAAACCGCAAACTGTCTATAAGTTTTATTTGGTCGTTTGATAATTTTGCTCTAATTTTGCAAGCTACCAAAACAGAACTATGAGCGAAAACGACAACAATTTGACGGATGGTCAGTCGCAGCGTATGGTGCTTCGCAGTGAAGGACTTGTGAAACGGTATGGCAAGCGTACTGTGGTAAATGATGTTTCCATCAATGTGAAGCAAGGGGAGATTGTCGGATTGTTGGGACCGAACGGAGCCGGTAAGACAACCTCTTTTTACATGACGACAGGACTGGTTGTTCCCAATGCAGGACATATCTATCTTAACGACAAGGACATTACCGATTACCCGGTCTATAAAAGAGCGCGTGCCGGCATCGGATATTTGCCGCAGGAAGCCAGCGTGTTCCGCAAGATGAGCGTGGAAGACAACATCATGTCTGTTCTGGAAATGACGGGACTTTCCCGAAAGGAACAACTGGAGAAACTGGAGAGCCTGATCCGCGAATTTAACCTTGGGAAGGTCAGGAAGAACTTGGGTGACCAGTTGTCTGGAGGCGAGCGCCGTCGAACAGAGATAGCCCGTTGCCTGGCGATTGACCCGAAGTTTATTATGCTTGACGAGCCATTTGCCGGCGTAGACCCTATTGCCGTGGAAGATATTCAGCATGTGGTGTGGAAACTGAAATACCGGAACATCGGTATCCTTATCACCGACCACAATGTGCAGGAGACGTTGACGATCACCGACCGCGCCTATCTGCTTTTCGAAGGCAAGATACTGTTCCAGGGGAAGCCGGAAGAACTGGCGGAAAACAAAATCGTCAGAGAGAAATACTTGAGCAACAGTTTCGTCTTGAGGAAGAAAGATTTCCAATTGATAGACGAAGAAAAGAAGGCAAGAGACGCTGCCCAAGTAGGTTAAAAAAACAAATTTTTCACCTATATATTAGGTCTTTAGGTGATAATTGAGTAATTTTGCAACTCAATTGTGTTTTCGAGCGCCCGCCCGATAACAAAGCGAATAATTAATTAAAACAAAATAAAACATCAGAGATGAAAATTACATTTGAGAATCCTGACAAGATTAATGGCCAGATGACCTTGGTCGTGGAGGAAAATGATTACAAGGAGAATGTAGACAAGCAGTTGAAAGATTATCGTAAGCGAGCTAATATTCCAGGTTTCCGTCCAGGTCAAGCACCCATGGGAATGATTAAGCGTCAGTTCGGCACCTCGGTTAAAGTTGATGTGATCAACAAGCTTATTGGCGAGGAGATGTATAAATACATCCAGGAAAATAAGATACAGATGCTGGGCGAACCCCTTCCTTCAGAAAAGCAGGAACAGCAGGATTTGGAAGCAGCAGGTCCTTATACCTTCGTCTTCGACATCGCTGTGGCTCCCGAATTGAAAGCCAAGCTGACCAAGAAAGACAAGATCGAATACTACAATATCGATGTTGATGACAAGCTCGTGAGTGAGCAGGTTGATATGTTCGCTTCGCGTTCCGGTCACTACGACAAGGTGGAAGCTTATGACGCTGAGCAGAACGATATGCTCAAGGGTGATCTTCGCGAACTTGATGCCGACGGCAATGCTAAGGAAGACGGCATCGTCGTTGAAGGCGCCATTCTGATGCCTAAATATATTAAGGTGGAAGACCAGAAGAAACTCTTTGACGGAGCAAAGGTCGGCAGCGTGATCACATTCAACCCCAAGGCTGCTTATGAGGGCAACGAGGCTGAAATCTCTTCTCTCCTCAAGATCGACCGTGAGAAGGTGGCAGAACTTGACTCCAATTTCACATACCTTATCACTGAGATTAGCCGCTACGTGAAGGCTGAAGTGAACCAGGAACTCTTCGACAACATCTATGGCAAGGACGAGGTGAAGAGCGAAGAGGAATTCCGCAACAAGATTGCTGAAGGTCTGAAAGAGCAGTTGAAGCTGAACAGCGATTATAAGTTCTTGCTCGACGTTCGCGCTCATTGCGAGAAGAAGAACGACAAGGTCGTATATCCCGATGATCTCTTGAAGAAGATCATGAAGCGCAACAATCCTGACAAGGACGAAGACTTCGTGGAGAAGAACTACGAGCAGAGCATCAAGGAGCTTACATGGCACCTCGTGAAGGAGGCTCTCGTAGGTCAGACAAAGATCAAGATCGAAGATGCCGACGTGAAGGAAGCCGCTACGGAGGCCGCTCGTATGCAGTTCGCCCAGTATGGCATGAGCAATGTGCCCGACGAATATCTTGACAACTATGTTCAGGAGATGTTGAAGAAGAAAGAGGCAGTAGACCAGTTCGTGGATCGCGCCATCGATGTGAAGTTGACAGCTGCATTGAAGGACGTGGTTGCCTTGGAGGAAAAGAATATTTCCCTTGATGACTTCAACAAGATGATGGGAGAATAAGGGGATTTTTTTTTATAAAAACTTCTAATATTGTAGAGGTTATCGACTTTTTTTAGTATCTTTGTTGCTATAACAGGAGAAATGAGGTCGATAACCTCTCTTTTTGTCTATATAAATTAGGTATATAACTATTATGATGAACGACTTTAGAAAGTATGCCACAACGAAACTTGGCATAAACGGTATGGTGCTTGACGATGTGGTGAGCTCTCAGGCGCAGTATCTTAATCCTTATATTTTGGAGGAACGCCAGCTCAACGTAACGCAGATGGACGTGTTTTCCCGCTTGATGATGGACCGTGTCATCTTCCTGGGCACCCAGATTGACGATTATACTGCCAACACGTTGCAGGCACAGCTGCTGTATTTGGATTCTGTGGATCCGGGCAAGGACATCTCTATCTATATCAACTCCCCTGGCGGTAGCGTCACTGCCGGACTCGGCATCTATGATACCATGCAGTTTATCTCAAGCGACGTGGCTACTATGTGCACCGGCATGGCTGCTTCCATGGCAGCTGTACTCCTCGTGGCTGGAGCTGAGGGAAAGCGCAGCGCGTTGACACATAGCCGCGTGATGATCCACCAGCCGTTGGGCGGCGTACAGGGTCAGGCTTCGGATATTGAGATTGAAGCCAAGGAAATACAGAAATTCAAGAAAGAGCTTTATACGATTATCTCCGAACATTCGCATACTCCGTATGAAAAGGTGTGGAACGACAGCGACCGCAATTACTGGATGACAGCCGAAGAGGCCAAGGAGTATGGTATGATCGACGAGGTGATGACACGAAAGAAGAAATAAGCAAAGGATATCAAGATGGCAAAGAAAGTGTGCAGCTTCTGCGGTAGAAGTGAAAGCGAAGTCAAACTGTTGGTGACGGGACTTTCCGGCAATATCTGTGACCAGTGTGTGCAACAGGCATACGAGATATTGCATACCACAGGAACATTGGAAGACAAAGACGGCAAGGGGGCGTTCAAACTTGAAAAGGTGCCGAAGCCGACAGAGATAAAAAAATATCTTGACGAATATATTATCGGTCAGGATGAGGCGAAAAGATATCTTTCTGTTGCTGTCTATAACCATTATAAGCGTCTTCAGCAGCCGCAGGATGACAATGGCGTGGAGATCGAGAAGAGCAACATCATTATGGTCGGCAGCACGGGTACGGGAAAGACCCTGTTGGCCCGCACGATAGCCAAGTTGCTGGATGTTCCGTTCACGATCGTGGATGCGACCGTGTTTACCGAGGCAGGCTATGTGGGCGAGGATGTGGAGAGTATCCTTTCTCGTCTGCTCCAGGTGGCTGACTATGATGTGAAGGCGGCAGAGTGCGGCATCGTGTTTATCGATGAGATCGACAAGATTGCGCGCAAGGGCGACAACCCAAGCATCACTCGTGACGTGAGTGGCGAGGGTGTACAGCAGAGCATGCTCAAACTGCTTGAAGGCACGATGGTCAACGTTCCGCCCAAGGGAGGACGCAAGCACCCCGACCAGGACTACATCCATATCAACACAAAGAACATCTTGTTCATTTGCGGCGGTGCCTTCGATGGCATCGAGCGTAAGATCGCACAGCGAATGAATACGCATACTGTGGGTTATGCTTCGGTGCAGAATGTCTATAAGATAGACACCAACGACTTGATGAAATACATCCTTCCACAAGACTTGAAGTCGTTCGGACTGATCCCCGAGATCATTGGCCGTCTGCCGGTGCTTACCTATTTGAATCCATTGGACAGAACGGCATTGGAGAAGATCTTGGTGGAACCGAAGAACTCCATCATCAAGCAGTATAAGAAACTCTTCGAGATGGACGGCATCCACTTGGAGTTTGAACAGGCTGTATATGACTTCATCGTTGACAAGGCAATGGAGTACAAGTTGGGCGCTCGCGGACTGCGTTCCATTGTAGAGAGCATCATCATGGACGCAATGTATGAAATCCCGGCTACCGACGTGAAGGAGTTTACCGTAACGCTTGACTACGCGAAAAAACAATTGGACAAGGCTCACCTTCAGAAACTGGAAGGGAGCAACTCTTAAATAAATGTCTTCCCCTCAATGGCATGAGGGGAAGACATGCTACAGGTGAGACAGAACAACAGTCGACATAACCGTTTATTAATATGGCAAAGGAAGTGAATCTGATACGGCAGTTGAAATATTATTTCGGCTTTGACAAGTTCAAGGGCGATCAAGAGGCGATTATCCGTAATGTCCTGGATGGTAACGACACTTTTGTGCTGATGCCGACAGGGGGCGGAAAGAGTCTCTGCTATCAGTTGCCGTCATTGATCATGGACGGTACGGCTATTGTGGTCTCTCCTCTCATCGCCTTGATGAAAAACCAGGTGGATGTAATCAATGGCTTGAGCGAGGACGACGGCGTTGCCCATTATCTGAACTCCTCGTTGAACCGCTCCGCCATAGAGACGGTCAAGGCTGATGTCTTGTCGGGAAAGACCAAACTGTTGTATGTCGCACCGGAATCGTTGACCAAGGCAGAGAATGTGGACTTCCTTAAGACGGTCAAGATTTCTTTTTATGCCATCGATGAAGCCCATTGCATTTCTGAATGGGGACACGACTTCCGTCCGGAGTACCGCCGCATACGTCCGATTGTAGACGAAATAGGACGCGCTCCGATTATTGCGCTCACGGCGACCGCTACCGACAAGGTGCGTACAGACATCATAAAGAACTTGGATATCTTGGATGCCAAAGAGTTCAAGAGTTCTTTCAACCGCCCCAACCTTTATTATGAAGTGCGCTTGAAGACCGACGATGTAGACCGACAGATCATCATGTTCATCCGTCAGCATTTGGGCAAGAGCGGCATCATTTATTGCCTGTCGCGCAAGAAGGTGGAAGAGCTGGCGGCTATATTGAAAGCCAACGACATCAAGGCAGCTCCATACCATGCCGGCTTGGACTCGGCAACACGCTCGCAGACGCAGGACGACTTTTTGATGGAGAAGATAGACGTGATCGTTGCCACCATCGCCTTTGGCATGGGCATCGACAAGTCGGACGTGCGCTTTGTCATCCATTACGACATCCCCAAGAGTCTTGAAGGATATTACCAGGAAACAGGCCGTGCCGGGCGTGATGGCGGAGAAGGTATCTGCATCGCGTTTTATTCCAATAAAGATCTCAAAAAGCTGGAGAAGTTCATGGAGGGCAAACCTGTCTCAGAACAGGATATCGGCAGACAACTGCTCCAGGAAACGGCTGCCTATGCAGAGTCTTCGGTGTGCAGAAGAAAAATGTTGCTGCACTATTTCGGAGAGGTGTATGACAAGGACAACTGCGGCAACTGTGACAACTGTCTGCACCCCAAGCAACGCATCGAAGCCCAGAAGATGTTGGAAATCGTCCTTCATGCCGTGGCTGCCGTCAAGGAGAATTTCAGAGCTGAATATATCATCGATTTCGTCAAGGGAAGAGGCACGGACGATCTGGTCTCCCACCGCCATCATCTGCTCGAAGAATTCGGGTCGGGTGAAGACGAAGATGACAAGCTTTGGAACCCGGTTATCCGCCAGGCAATCATTGCCGGCTACCTGAAAAAGGATGTGGAAAACTACGGTTTGCTGAAACTCACTGCGGCGGGTAAACGGTATATGAAAAACCCCACATCTTTCATGATTGTCCGCGACAATGAGTTCAAGGGCGGAATGGAAGAGGTGTCGCACGACGGCTCGGCTTCAGCCCTCGACCCCATCTTGTACCGGATGCTCGTGGACTTGCGCAAGAAAGCCTCGAAAAAGTTGCACTTGCCGCCCTATGTGGTCTTTCAGGACGAGTCGCTCAAGCAGATGGCGATGATGTATCCCGTTGACATGCAGGAACTCCAGAACATACAGGGTGTGGGTGCCGGCAAGGCCAAGCGCTATGGAAAGGAATTCTGCGAGCTGATCGCGAAATATTGCAAGGACAATGACATCGAACGCCCAGAAGAATTAAGGGTGCGCACTGTTGCCAAGAAGTCGATGGTGAAGGTGAAGATCATCCAGAACATCGACCGCCAGATTGCCCTTGATGACATTGCTGCGGCATTGGGCATCGGCTTTGACGAGATGCTCGACGAGGTGGAGGCGATTGTCTATAGCGGCACCAAACTGAACATCGACTATTTCCTGGAAGAAGTGATGGACGACGAGCATGTCGACGACATCTATGACTATTTCCGCAACAGTGAGACCGACAGCATCGACACGGCTGTGGGCGAGCTGGGCGACTACACCGAAGATGAGATACGGCTTGTCCGCATCAAATTCCTTTCTGAAATGGCGAATTAGGGTTAAATAGAATTAATGACAATAAGAAATTGGGGCGAATGTGGCAGTTGGGTGAAAAATAATTGCTAAATTTGCACGCAATAAATTTCTAAAATATATGTCATCATTTGTTGCAGATAAAATTTTGATGGACGGTCTGACCTTCGATGACGTCCTGCTTATTCCTGCTTATTCAGAAGTACTGCCAAAGACAGTAGAGTTGAAAACCAAATTCTCTCGAAACATCGCTTTGAATGTCCCGTTTGTTACGGCTGCAATGGATACCGTAACGGAGTCTTCAATGGCCATAGCTATCGCCCGCGAAGGTGGTATCGGTGTTATCCACAAGAATATGAGCATAGAGGAACAGGCGCGTCAGGTCGCAATCGTCAAGCGTGCGGAGAACGGTATGATTTACGATCCTGTGACGATTCGCAAGGGACGTACGGTGCAGGATGCGCTTGATATGATGGCCGACTATCACATTGGCGGTATTCCTGTCGTTGACGAGGACAACCATTTGGTAGGTATCGTGACCAACCGTGACTTGCGCTTCGAGCGTCGTTTGGACAAGACCATCGATGAGGTGATGACCACCGAGAACTTGGTTACCACCCACCAGCAGACCGACTTGATCGCTGCTGCGCAAATTCTGCAGGAAAACAAGATCGAAAAACTTCCTGTAGTGGATAAGGACAACCATTTGGTGGGTCTTATCACCTATAAGGATATCACAAAAGCCAAGGACAAACCGATGGCTTGTAAGGATGAAAAGGGTCGTCTCCGTGTGGCTGCCGGTGTAGGCGTTACAGCCGATACACTCGACAGAATGCAGGCGCTGGTTGATGCTGGTGCGGATGCCATCGTCATCGACACAGCCCACGGACACTCCAAATATGTTGTCGAGAAACTGAAAGAAGCCAAGGCTGCATTCTCCAACGTGGATATCGTTGTCGGCAATGTGGCAACGGGTGCTGCCGCCAAGATGCTCGTCGACAATGGTGCCGATGCCGTGAAGGTGGGTATCGGTCCGGGTTCTATCTGCACCACACGTGTGGTGGCCGGTGTCGGTGTTCCTCAGTTGAGCGCTGTCTACGATGTATACAGTGCATTGAAGGGCACGGGTGTTCCTCTTATCGCCGATGGTGGTCTCCGCTACTCCGGCGATATCGTGAAGGCGATTGCCGCAGGTGGCAGTTGCGTGATGATCGGTTCTCTCGTTGCCGGTACGGAAGAAAGTCCCGGCGAGACCATTATCTTCAACGGTCGTAAGTTCAAGAGCTACCGCGGTATGGGTTCTCTCGAAGCCATGGAGCAGAAGAACGGTTCGAAAGACCGCTACTTCCAGGGCGACACGAAGGATGTCAAGAAACTTGTGCCGGAAGGAATCGCAGGTCGTGTGCCTTACAAGGGCACGGTGCAGGAGGTGATCTACCAGCTCATTGGCGGTCTTCGCTCAGGTATGGGCTACTGCGGTGCAGGTACAATCGAAAGACTGCATGATGCCAAGTTCACCCGCATCACCAATGCCGGTGTGCTTGAGAGCCATCCGCATGACATCACGATCACAAGCGAGGCTCCTAACTATAGCCGTCCGCAGTAATGTGGATGAAATATTGAAAACAAAGAATGTGGGGCGGACAAGAATGTTCGCCCCATACACTCTAAAATAATAAAGACTCAAAGGCTTGAAATTAATGATGAAGATGAAAGCGATATTGGCGGTAGCACTGCTCTGTGGCGGTGCGGCTTGTGCCCAAACCGACGATGCTGTGATAATGACCATAAACGGTCAGCCTGTCAGTCGTTCTGAGTTTGAATACTCTTATAACAAGAACAACACGGAAAGTGTGATTGACAAGAAAAGTGTGGACGAGTATGTCGACCTGTTCATCAACTATAAGTTGAAGGTGGCGGCAGCTGTCGATGCCCACTTGGACACACTGTCTTCGTTCAAGAAAGAGTTTGCCACCTATCGCGACCAGCAGATACGTCCCGCGATGATTACCGATGCGGATGTTGAGGCTGAAGCCAAGCGGATATACACGGAGACGCAACACCGCATCGACTCTTTGGGCGGTCTCTACCGTCCGGCACACATCCTGTTGATGCTGTCCCAGCAAGCCTCTGCCCAAGACAAGGCTTTGGCGGAGCAGCGTATTGACTCCATCTATACAGCCTTGAAGGGTGGGGCGGATTTCGCTGCCTTGGCAAAGAAATATTCGCAAGACCCCGGGTCAGCAAAGAATGGCGGTCTTCTTCCTTGGATTTCCAAGGGGCAGACACTGAAAGAGTTTGAAGACCAGATGATGGCATTGAAGGTGGGACAGATGAGCAAACCGTTCTTGTCACCAGCCGGCTATCACATCGTCTTGCTGAAAGACAAGAAGATGTTCGATCCTTACGACTCTGTCCGCACCGGCATCATGCGTTTTATCGATGCCCGTGGACTGCGTGAGCGCATCATCGACAAGAAATTGAGTTCTTTGGCTGCGGCAGAGGGCAACGGGGCTACGCCCCAGTCTGTCCTGGCACAGAAAGAAAAAGAGATGGAAGCAGCAGATTCCGATTTGAAGAATCTGATACGTGAATATCACGACGGGTTGCTTCTCTTTGAGATCAGCAACCGCCAGGTGTGGGACAAGGCGTCCAAGGACGAGGCTGGACTGCTGGCTTATTTCAAGAAAAACAAGAGCAAATACAAATGGGATTCTCCTCGCTTCAAGGGCATGGCATATCACGTGAAGACTCAGGAAGACGTGAAAGCCGTGAAGAATTGCGTGAAGGGACTCTCCTTTGACAAGTGGGCGGAAAAGCTCCGCACCACATTCAATAACGACAGTACCATTCGTATCCGTGTGGAGAAAGGGCTGTTCAAACAGGGCGACAATGCCTTGGTAGACCGGGAAGTGTTCGGACAGCAGAAAGAGGTGAAGCCGTTGAAGGACTATCCCATCGACGCTGTATATGGCAAGGTGATCAAGGCACCCCAGGAGATGGACGATGTGCGCGGACTTGTCACTGCCGACTATCAGGACATGCTTGAGAAAGAATGGGTGAAATCCTTGAGACAGAAATATACCGTTGTCGTGAATCGTGAAGTTCTTGCCACGGTAAACAATCATAAATAAGAATTACGCATACAAAAGATGAATAAGACTTCCCGATTGGGTGCGGCTTTGATCGCTGCCCTCATGCTGTCGGCTGTAATTTCGGCCCGTGCAGGCAAGACTCCAGTATCTCTTGGTACGAACCGTTCCGCTTCTGATTCAGACACCGTGAAGGTGGAACAGCCCACTGCGCCCGTCAACGAGAACAGTATTGTTGACGAGGTGATCTGGGTGGTCGGCGACGAGCCTATCTTGAAATCCGACGTAGAGGTGATGCGACTGCAAAGTGAGCAGGAGGGCGTCAAGTGGAACGGCAATCCCGACTGCCTGATACCTGAGCAGTTGGCAGTGCAGAAGTTGTATCTCCATCAGGCTGCCCTCGACAGTATCGAGGTGACAGAGTCCGAGATATCCCAGGGCATCGACCAGCAGATCAACGGCTGGATACAGATGATCGGCTCCAGGGAGAAGTTGGAGGAATACCGCAAGCAGACGGTCACCCAGATGCGTCAGGAACTGCATGACGACTTCAAGAACCACGAGTTGATTGACAAGATGAAGCAGAAGCTCATTGGCGACGTGACGGTCACTCCGGCTGATGTGCGCAATTATTTCAAGAATATGCCGCAAGACAGTCTGCCTTATGTTCCCACGGAAGTCGAGGTGGAGATCTTGACCAACGCTCCCAAGTTGCCCCAAGAGGAAATCAACCGCGTGAAGGACGAGTTGCGTGAGTTTACCGACCGCGTGAACAAGGGCGAGATCTCTTTTGCCGCACTGGCACGCCTTTATTCCGAGGATACCGGTTCCGCCCGTCAGGGAGGTGAGATCGGTTTCGTAGGTCGTGGCACCCTTGACCCCGCTTTTGCCAATGTGGCGTTCAACCTGACCGATCCGAAGAAGATATCCAAGATTGTGGAGACCGAGTTCGGATTCCATATCATTCAGCTGATAGACAAGCGCGGCGACAAGATCAATGTGCGTCACATCCTGTTGAAACCGCATGTAGACCAGGAGAGCATCGACAAGACCCTCGCACGCCTCGACTCGATAGGCAGTGATATCCGCGACAAGAAATTCTCGTTCGAGGAGGCTGCCGGCGCACTTTCCGATGATAAGGATACCCGACTGAACCATGGTTTGATGGCTTACACCGACATGAACAGCCAGACCCGTACGTCGAAGTTCCGCATGCAGGACTTGCCTTCCGAGGTGGCTCGTGTCGTCGACACACTGAAGGTAGACCAGGTTTCCGCTCCGTTCTCCATGATCAACAGCAAGGGAAAGACCGTGTGCGCCATCGTGAAACTCAAGTCGAGAGTGGACGGCCATCGTGCCACCATCACCGAAGACTATCAGGCGATGAAGGATGTGGTGCTGTCTCAACGCCGCATGGAAGTGCTTCGCAAGTGGGTGAACGACAAGATCCGTACCACCTATGTGAAGATGAATGACCGGTATAAGGATTGCAAGTTTGAATATCAAGGTTGGATTAAATGACAATAAAAGACATCAATAAACTTTGGAGCGGGCACAGAATCATCATATTGATGGCTCTGTGCCTGTTTGGGTTATGTGCTTCTCAGTCGAAAGTGGCGTCACGTAAGTCGAAGAAGGTTGCCCCCGACGACCGCATCTACCTGGAGCATGCCGACGAACTGAAGTTCGACGATGCCGCCAAGCCCGGTGTCCAGATTGTGAAGGGCAAGGTGGCATTCCGCCATCAGGGTGTTCGCCTCACTTGCGACAGCGCCTATTTCCGCCAGGACGACAATTCCTTCGAGGCGTTCGGCCATGTCTATATGGTCGAGAAAGGCAAATACACGCTCAACAGCGACTATGCCTACTACGACGGACTGGAAGAGATGGTGCGTGCCCGCCGCAATGTCGAACTCCACCATCAGAAGTCTACGCTTTACTGCGACAGCCTGGATTACGACCGGAAGTTCTCTTTCGGCTATTTCTTCGAGGGCGGTCGTCTTGTCGACGGCAAGAACACGCTGGTGTCAGACTGGGGCGAGTATAACACCAACAGCCGTCAGGCGACGTTCTATTACAATGTCCGCCTCAAGAGTCCCAAATACGACATCCATACCGACACGTTGCATTACGCCACCCAGGAAAAGTTGGCACACGTCACGGGACCTTCCGTCGTCTACAATGAGGGCAACGTCATCAACACCGAGGACGGATATTACGACACCGAGCGCGACAAGGCACGCCTCTACGGACGCTCCACGGTGACCAGCAAGGACAAAACGCGTACCATCACTGCCGACAGCCTCTATTTCAACAGCAAGACGGGCGTGAACGAAGGGTTCCGCAACGTGGTGTATGTCGACAGCAAGAACCAGAACACGCTCACCGGCGACTACTGTTATTACAACGACAAGACCGGTGTGGCAGTGGCCACCCGCAACCCTACGGCTGTCGACTATTCCCAGAAAGACACCCTGTGGATGCATGCCGACACCATCCGGCTGAAGACCTTCCATATCAACACCGATTCTGTCTACCGCGAGGTGTACTGCTACAACCATGTGCGGGCATTCCGCACCGATGTGCAGGGCGTCTGCGACTCGTTGGTGATGAACAGCAAGGATTCGTGCATGACCATGTATAAAGACCCCATCGTGTGGAATGGCGAAAACCGCCAATTGCTGGGTGAAGTCATCCGGGTCTATATGCGCGACTCCACGATCGACTGGGCGCATGTCATCGGACAAGCCTTGTCGGTGGAGCAGATGCCCGACCGGAAGCACTTCAACCAGATCTCGTCCCGCGAGATGAAGTCGTTCTTCTCCGAGGGGAAGATGAAGAGCAACGAAGCCATCTCCAACGTGACGACCATCTATTATCCTGTCGACGACAAAGACAGTACGCTCATCGGCCTCAACTATGCCGAGAGCGACACCATGCGCATGTATCTCAACGCCAACCAGCAGTTGGAAA
Organism: Lachnospiraceae bacterium; assembly: GCA_963654295.1. Lineage (GTDB taxonomy): Bacteria > Bacteroidota > Bacteroidia > Bacteroidales > Bacteroidaceae > Prevotella. The sequence goes on from CAVJZZ010000043.1 coordinate 20,557, forward strand.
AGATATGGATGCCCAAGGCAGACCTCGTCATGTATCCGATGACCCAGATACCGCCGGGGCGCGACAAACTCAACAGCTATGCGTGGTTTGACTACATCCGCCCCGTAGACAAAAACGACATCTACGAGTGGAGGGGCAAGGCGAAGGGAAGCGAACTGCGCGACATGAAGCGCCATGAAGCCCCCTTGCAGAAACTCGGCTTGGCACCCATTGCCCAACAGCCCCGCCCGCAACAGCAGCCGCCGACGGAGGACAAGCCATGAGCCTATTCAGCATGCGCAAGCCCCGCGGCTTCCATCATGAGTACATCTATTACGACGAACGGAAGGCGAAGTTGAACGACTTGGAAGAGCGGGCACGCCGTGAGTTGGGACTTTCCTCCCCGGAACCTTTCCGCCCGGAGTCGCTTCGTGGGGCGTTTGTCCGTGCCACGAACCATCTGAGAAGGCGGAAGGAAGGCGAGCAGCAGGGCAAGTCTTTCATGAGCATCAGGAAACTATTGATCATCATGATGGCATTGGCTGCCTTGTGGGCCGTGCTTGCACAATGACAAAACAAGAAAACGATGAGTGATGTAATACAACTTTTACCCGATTCGGTGGCTAACCAGATTGCTGCCGGCGAGGTGATACAGCGTCCGGCAAGTGTCATCAAGGAACTTGTCGAGAATGCCGTGGATGCAGGTGCCAAGACCATCAATGTGCTGGTGACGGATGCCGGCCGCACTGCCATACAGGTGATCGACGATGGGTGTGGCATGTCTGAAACCGACGCCCGCCTTTCTTTCGAACGCCATGCCACATCGAAGATACGTGCCGCCGCCGACCTCTTCTCGTTGCACACCATGGGATTTCGTGGTGAGGCGCTGGCTTCCATTGCTGCTGTGGCACAGGTGACACTGAAAACCCGCACGAAAGACGATGAGATCGGCACCTCGCTCAGCATCTCCGGCAGCAAGTTCTTGGGGCAGGAACCCGTGTCATGTCCCGTAGGCAGCAATTTCAGCATTGAAAACTTGTTTTTCAATGTGCCCGCCCGCCGCAAGTTCCTGAAGTCAAACCAGACGGAACTCAACAACATCATCACGGCTTTCGAACGCATCGTCCTGGTCTATCCCCAGATTTCCTTCACGTTGCACAGCAACAATGTGGAACTGATGAACCTCCGTGCCGGCAATCTTCGCCAGCGTATCATCGACGTGTTCGGCAAGCGGCTCAACCAAAACTTGCTACCCTTGAACGTGGAGACCACGCTCTGCAAGGTCTACGGTTTTGTGGGCAAGCCCGAGGCTGCCCGCAAGAAAGCTCCCCACCAATATTTCTTCGTCAACGGCCGTTACATGAAACACCCCTATTTCAACAAGGCGGTGATGGCAGCTTTCGACCGCCTGATCGTGGTGGGCGAGCAGGTGCCCTATTTCATCTATTTCGACATCAACCCCGAGGACATCGATGTCAACATACATCCGACCAAGACGGAGATCAAGTTTGAAAACGAGCAGGAGATCTGGCAGATCCTTTCTGCTGCCGTCAAAGATGCCGTGGGCAGGTTCAATGATGTGCCGTCCATCGATTTCGACACGCAAGACTGCCCCGACATTCCCGTGTTCAATCCCCATTCGGGCACGGAGGCACCCAAACTCGACTTCAACCCGCAGTATAATCCTTTCAAGGAGACGCCTTCATCGCATGGTCGTCCGTCCATGCCGCCCCGTCCCTCCACCGAAGGGTGGGAGCAACTCTATGGCGAGGTGACTCCCGACACCACTCCGCAGGAACCCGAAATGTTCGACATGCCTGCAGAAGCTGCCGAAGAGAGCGTCATTGCCGAGAAGTCACCCACACATTACCAGTATAAGGGCACCTACATCATGACCGCTGTGAAGTCGGGACTGATGATCATCGAACAGCATCGCGCGCACGTACGTATATTATATGAGCGCTATCTCAACCAGTTCAGCAAGCAGACCTCCTTGTCGCAGCGCGTGGCATTCCCCGAAGTGGTGCAGTTTGCCGCTGCCGACAGTGTGCGGCTGCAAGCCGTGCTGCCCGAGATGGAGATGCTCGGCTTCGAACTCAACGACCTCGGCGGCGGCAGTTATTCCATCACTGCCGTGCCCGTGGGACTTGAAGGACTCAACATGGTGAAACTGGTCGAGGAGATGGTCTCCACGGCAATGGGGGAGGGCACCAGTGTGATCGACGAGATCAACAAGTCGCTCGCACTCACCTTGGCACGCCATGCCGCCATCCCGCAGGGACAGGCCCTGTCCAATCAGGAGATGGAGCATATCGTCGACGGACTGTTCTCCTGCTCCAATGTCAACTATACCCCCGACGGAAAATCTGTCTTGTGCATCTTGCGGCAGCAGGAAATAGAGCATCTATTGGGCTGAAAAGCCATGGCTTAGGGATATATTAGCATTTCTTATACAAAAAGAACAGTTTTTTTTGTTACAATTGGATAAATATAAAAAAATGTCGTAACTTTGCGCTCCAAATGCGTGGACTCTGCATCGGGACGGTGTGGGGTCGCGAGACAGAAGCATATAAATTTAGATTAAATATAATAGTAGACTTATGAAAAAGTTATTTATCGCATTGGCATTTGCCGGTATCTCAACTGCTGCAGTGG
>CAVJZZ010000044.1:0-23067 GCA_963654295.1 Lachnospiraceae bacterium
TTCCGCAAAGTTACGCTTTTTATTTGGTTGCAGCAAGGAAATCTTATGTTATTTCTCATTTTTCTTCGATAATGTTTGGTTTATTCATCAGTTAGTCGTACCTTTGCAGCGAAAAGGGTGTACTTGGTGCATCCCTAAAGAATTTTAGTGGTATTGCGTTTGCAATTTGTTCGGATGTCTTGAAAGCCTGAGAAACTTCCAAATGTCTATATCTGAATAAGTCGTGAATGCCTGCGCTTAGCGTGGGCTTGACTTATCTCATAGACAGGGTTTTCTCAGGGCCTCAAGACAGGATAAGCGCAAGTTCGCGCTTTTCTTTGTCTTGACCCCTGTACGAATTCCCTTTCCGTCAAGTTTGTTTTCGCTAAGTTTTTTATTTTTATGGTAGATCAGATTTCGCGCGTTGCCAGAGGCAATGCGGAACCTGCCCGTATGGGTGCGCCCCGTATGAGCAGCCTTGACGTTATGAAATGCTTTGCGGCGTTTTGTGTAGTTTGTATTCATTATGGTGTCGGCGTATCAGGTCCGGTAACAAGATGTGCCGTACCTATTTTCTTTATTATCACAGGATACTATTACCCGACGATGATAAAGAAAGGGAACTTTTGGCGGCATGTCCGAAAGCTTTTGGTTATGGTGTTGTGTGCCTCGGCATTGTATGGAGTGTGGACATTGCAACATGAGATAAGGCACGACACATTGGGGGAATGGATAGGCAACAATTTGAATTGTCTTACATTGAGACGGGCAATAATCTATGATAAAGATGTGTTTGCATTCCATTTATGGTACTTTTATGCGGTATTGTACGACTTGGTGATTTTCTATTTTGCAGACAAGTGGAAGTTGAACAAATGGTTGCCGTATGCAGCGTTCCTATTGTTGTTCATATTTCTAATGACAAACTTTACTCCTTGGAACGGCAAATTTCGTAACTTTTTGTTCTTTGGGCTGCCTTGTATGATGGTAGGCAGGATGATAAGTGAGAATAAAGATGCTGCCTTTTCTTTTCTGGGGAAGAAAGAACATTTCCGTCTATATACTTGTTCATTCTTTTTCTTAGTGTGCGCCGAGTTTGTGATGTTTTACTTTCTGTTTGGCTATAGGGGAAGGGAGATGTACTTCTTCACTCTGCCCTTGCTCCTTCCGATATTTTACTGGGCCTTGCGCAACCCTACCTTTGGCGAAGGAACGGTTTGGGCAATCATAGGCAGAAAGTATTCTGCCTACATCTACATATTGCATGTTCTTGCTGCCGAGTTGTTGTCTCGTTTTTTGAAGAAGGATGCTTCCTTTTTGGTGAACGTCATTTATCCCTTCCTTGTGTTTGGAATAAGTCTGTGCATGGCGTGGGCGTATGTCAAAGTAAAAAAGAAGGTGGGTGTATAGGAAGCGTATCAAAATAACGGGTGTCATTTTTGCCAAAAGAAGAATGGCAAAAGCGCTATTGTACACTGAATATTTTTAGCGCTTTTGCCCTTGCTCTAAGTGTATCTTATTTCGCAAATAGTTTCCCGAAGAGGTTCAAGAGGTTGGAGACAGTCTCTTTACTCTCCACCGGTATTTTGATAGAAGTCTCGCCAGTCTGTTCGTCTTTCTCTACGATAGAATCTACCAATTGCGCTGTGGCCTCCGGCGACTTCAAGGTTTCGGCCAAGCCAGAGAGGAAAGAGACTCCTTGTGCCACCAAGTCCTTTGGATGGGCAGAACGATGAGAAACCGTAGCTGAGGAATGTGGAGCTGCAGATGACGAATCTTCTGCCTCGTCTTGTTCTGTTTCAACAGTTGAAGCAGTTTCCGTACTGGCTGTTTCTTTATCTCCGTCAGAAATTTCATGAGTAGACGTTCTTTTCTTTTCTACTTTCTCGTCGGAATCGGCTATGGGTTTTTCTTCCTCGTCTATTGAGATAGTAGAAAATTCTGCGGCAGCATCCTCGTCAGAAGAACTTGACGATTCCTCCACCTCTTCGACGATGCTACTAACAGTCTCCATGATCTTGGTGAACTTGTCGCTGTCAATGAATACAGAGTCTTCTCCGTCGTCGAGTACACCCTCAAACATGGAGGTCTTGAAGCGGAGTTTGCCCAGCATTCCTTCCTCTATACTATGAGGAGCCACGAGGTTAATCACCTGTATGTTGTTCTGTTGTCCAAGCCGATAGATGCGACCGATACGCTGTTCGAGCACGGCAGGATTCCAAGGCAAGTCGATGTTGATGATAGTGGCGGCAGCTTGCAGGTTCAAGCCTGTGCTGCCGGCATCGGTGGAAAGAAACACACGGCTCGAAGGCTCGTTCATGAAGTTATCCACCAAGTTCTTGCGCTTCTCGGATGGCACACCACCATGCAAATACTCGAAACCTATCTCCTTAGCCTCCAACTCTTTGGCAACAAGGCGGGTCATACGCTCCCATTGACTGAACACCACGACCTTTTCACCTTCCTCGCTGATGATGTCACTGATGATGTTCACACACTCCTCCACCTTGGTATCGTATCTCGTCTTTTGATCGAGGATGTAGCTACTGTCGCACACCATGCGCATTTCGGAGAGGAACATGAGCAAGCGTTTCCTGTCTTTGTCGGACAAGAAATGGAATTTTCTCCACTTCTGTACAAGCCACGTCACTTGCTGCTGCCACTCTTGGTGCATCCCCATCTGTTCCTTTGTCATCGGCACGAAGAGATTCTTGTCCATTCGCTTGGGCATTTGCAGCTTCACGTCTTTCTTGCGGCGACGGATAAGGATGTCGCTCAGGTTCTTGCCTATCTCGTTCAAGTTTTTGTAGCCCAATACCTTTCCTGTCTCATCGGTGAGGATGTGGTTCTCCTTGAAGAGATAATAAGGGGCAAGGCGGAAGTTGTCTACAAATTCCACGATAGAGTAGAGTTCGTCGAGCTTGTTCTCCAAGGGCGTACCCGACAGGATGACGGAATAATCGGAGTCTATCTTCCGCGCAGCACGGGAAATCTGCGTATTCCAGTTTTTCAAGCGTTGCACCTCATCCATGATGAGCATGTCAGTTTGCAAACTTCCGAGTATCTTGATGTCGTTGGCTGCACTGTTATAAGAGACTATCTTGTAAGGCTCAGGGCGGTTGTAGGCTTCCTTCCTCTTGAGGTGGCTTCCCTCGATGACATACACCTCAGCATGGGTGAATTTCTTGATTTCGCTGCGCCATTGATACTTGAGTGAGGTAGGGCAGAGGATGAGCACGGAACCAATGAGTCCTTCCTTACGGAGAAGTTCGGCAGTACCGATGGCCTGAATGGTCTTACCGAGACCCATCTCGTCGGCAATGATGGCCTTGCCTGCCTTTGCAGCAAAGCGGATGCCTTCCTTCTGGTAGGGATAGAGGTTGACTTTCAGCAGTTCGTCCAGTTTCCTGTCATCGTAAGTCTCGACAATTTTCTCCCTTTTGGCTTTCTCACGAATATCAACGATAAAGTCAACGGCATCCTTGTAGCATCTGAATGTGTCACTTATCTGGCGGGCTTGTTTCAGGAAAGAGCCGATATGGGCATAGGCTGCCTCTTTCAAGACATGGTTTTCGTCGAAATAATCTTTGGCAAGAAGTTCGTAAGCCTCCTTGTTTTCCGAACCTATACGTATCTTTACGCAGCGCTCGCCACGGTAGGAGAGATAGACGGAGGTGTAGGGCGGAATCTCACGATGAACATGAGTGCCTTTCTTTCCGACAAAGCAATTCTTCACGGCTTCGATATGCTTGCAAGTACCGAGTCTCGAAGTCTTGAAATCCATGCAAGAACAATAATTCCACTCGCTGTTGGCGCCACGGTACACCACTTTGTATTCGTTGTGTTTCTCAGGGTTGCGGACAATATATTCGCCTGGGCAAAGTTCTTCGTCAACACTCTCAATAACAAAATGTTCGGTCTTCGAAACCTGCTGGCGCAGCTTCACCTGCCACTCCTCCAAAGTCATCTTCTCCGGCTTAACGATGTGGGAGATGACGGGCTTCTTCTTTTTCTTCTTGGCGGTTTTCTTGGCAGAGCCTGTGGCTGTACCCTTGCCTGGTTTATCGTCTTGGTTTTCTTTTTTGTTTCTTGCCATTTCTCTTTTTTATTGGCAAAAATAACATAAATATCAGAAGCTCACAAACTTTTTAAGTTGTTTTTATTCTCTGTTAGGTAATTGGACCGTAACGTTGCAAATGGTTTGCAAAAGCATACCGGAAAGCGTGTGTTTGGATAGGAAGGAAGGCTTCTTGCTTATCTTTGTGAGGACTTTGGGGCGGCTATGTCGAAATAAATGAGTAACTTTGTGCCAAAATCTGCAGAATGAAAACAAGACACTATACAGGCAAGGGGGATTACGACCGGATGGTCGTGAAGCGCGATGCCCCATTGCTCGAATATCTCCTGGAGAACATCAGCGAGAGTAAGAATAAGGTGAAAGACACGCTCAAGGGGCGTGGCATCAAGGTGAACGGAAAGGTGGTCACTCAGTTTGACTTCCCCTTGAAGGCGGGCATGAAGATTGCGGTGAGCAAGTCGAAACGCAACGACACGTTCAAGAGCAAGTATGTGAAGATTGTCTATGAAGACCGCTACCTCGTTGTCATCGAGAAGAACGCTGGAATCCTGTCTATGGCAGCCGGGCATTCGTCGCTCAACGTGAAGACGGTACTTGACGACTATTTCCACAAGTCGCGGCAGAAGTGCCGTGCCCACGTGGTGCATCGCCTCGACCGTGACACCAGCGGACTGATGATCTACGCCAAGGACATGCAGACCGAACAACTCTTGGAGCACGACTGGCATAACATCGTCTACGACCGCCGTTATGTGGCGGTGGTGAGCGGCGAAATGGAAGATGACGAGGGAACTGTAGCCAACTGGCTGAAGGACAACAAGGCATATGTGACCTATTCGTCGCCTGTGGACAACGGAGGAAAGTATGCCGTCACCCATTTCCATACCCTTGACCGCACCACCGAGCATTCGTTGGTGGAGTTTAGGTTGGAGACTGGGCGCAAGAACCAGATACGCGTGCATACAGCAGATATGGGGCATCCTGTGTGTGGCGACGTAAAATATGGCAACGGTGACGACCCGATACACCGCTTGTGTCTGCATGCCTACGTGCTATGCTTCTATCATCCCGTCACCCACGAAAGGATGGAGTTTGATACCCCAGTGCCCGCGCAGTTCCGCCGGCTGTTCAAGTGATTTGAAAATGACAGTCTAACCACACTATAAAGATAAGAAAAATGGAAAACATAGGATATTCATTGTTTAGCATCATCGCGCTGATAGTGGTCTTCTTTCTCATCAAGAAGATTGCCGGCTGCATGGTCAAGAGCGTCATCATGCTGCTGGCGGCTGCCGCATTGGCAGCCCTGTATTTCTGCTATATGCGTTGAAGGTGTATAGACACGGTCATGGCGACAGAAGGACTTATGCCGTTGTCTCGATCGCTGTATACAGAAAACATCCGCAATCGTTCATGCTTAGGGCATGAAGGGTTGCGGATGTCGTTTTGTAGGGATTAGTATTCCGTCTTGTCAGTTTTCTCGCGCCACATTCCGAAGGCGTTCATCGCTTCGGTGCGGAGCAGTTTCTCTGAAGGCTTCTTGCGCTTGGCTGGTTCGAGGGCGATTTCCTGGTAGATGAAGTCATCATCGAAGCCTATGTCGGCAGCATCTTTACGGTCGTTGGCGTAGTAGATCTTGTCGAGGTGTGCCCAATAGATGGCACCGAAGCACATGGGGCATGGCTCGCATGAGGTAAATATCTCACATCCCGACAGGTCGAATGTGTGGAGTATCTGTGCCGCCTTACGGATCACCGATACCTCTGCATGCGCCGTGGGGTCGCAGTCGAGGGTCACGCGGTTGGATGCTTCTGCAATGATTTCTCCTTGACGGGCGATTACGGCTCCGAACGGACCGCCTCCGTTTCTCACACTTGCTTCGCTGAGTGCGATGGCTCTGAGCATCAATTCTTTGTTTGTCATAAGCGTTATGTTTTGTTGCTGAGTAAGAAAAAGGGCATATCAAGTAAATCCTGATATGCCCTTCTGTCTGTGTATCTTAGTCGTGTTTATACGAGTCCTTTGCCGTGGCAGTCTTTAAACTTCTTGCCGCTGCCGCAGGGACAGGGGTCGTTGCGTCGTGGCATTTTGTCTTTCACGTAGGGTGTATGGTTCACTTCCTGTGCGCCTTCGCGTGTGTCGTGCTGTGCGGCAGCCTTCTGAGCCTCGTCTTCGAGGTCTTCCTTCTGCTCGTTGTAGCGCTGGCTGCGCTCTTCGGGAGCTGCCTGCTGCACTTCCTGCTGCTGCAGTTCGGGTATCTGCGCACGCATCAGGATGCTTGTCATGCGGTTGTTCATCGTGTTCACCATGCTGTCGAACAGTTTCACACTCTCCAACTTGAAGATGAGCAACGGGTCTTTCTGTTCGTACGACGCGTTCTGCACACTGTGCTTCAATTCGTCGAGCTGGCGGAGGTTCTCCTTCCATTCATCGTCAATGATGTGGAGCATGATTACCTTCTCAAACTGTTTCACCACGCTCTTGCACTCTGTATTGTAGGCTTCCTTGAGGTCGCAGGGGATGTTGTAGCCGCGCTTGCCGTCGGTAAGCGGCACCATGATGCGCTCGAACATCTGTCCCTGTTCCTCTTCCACTTGCTTGATGACAGGCCATGCCACGCTTTGGATGCGGTCGGTCTTGCGCTTGAAGGCAGCCATGGCATCTTGGAAAGCACGCTCTTCGAGGTCGGAATGGTTGTTGTTGTTGATGAATTCGTCTTCTGTGAACGGACATTCCATGGCGAGAACTTTGAGGAACTGCTCGCGGCAACCCTCGTAGTCGTTGCTCTCGACGATGTTGACCACACGGTCCCATATCATGTTGGTGATGTCCATGCCGATGCGCTCGCCCATCAAGGCGTGGCGGCGCTTCTCGTAGACCACGGTACGCTGCTTGTTCATCACGTCATCGTATTCAAGCAGACGCTTGCGGATACCGAAGTTGTTTTCTTCCACCTTCTTTTGGGCGCGCTCGATGCTCTTTGAGATCATCGGTGACTCGATGCGTTCACCCTCCTTGAAGCCCAAACGGTCCATGATGGAGGCGATACGCTCGGATGCGAAGAGACGCATCAGTTTGTCCTCGAGCGATACGTAGAATACAGAAGAACCTGGGTCTCCCTGACGACCTGCACGACCACGCAACTGGCGGTCTACACGGCGGCTTTCGTGGCGCTCGGTGCCGATGATGGCAAGACCGCCTGCAGCCTTCACTTCAGGAGTCAGCTTGATGTCGGTACCACGACCTGCCATGTTGGTGGCGATGGTCACTGCACCGAGCATGCGCTCTTCTTCGTGCTTATTGCCGTCGGCATCGATGATTTCCACCTTGCCAAGTGTGCTGCGTCCTGCCTCCTGCACGATGTGTGCCTCACGCATGTGCTGCTTGGCGTTCAGAGTGTTGTGGGGGATATGGCGCATGTCGAGCATTTTGCTCAACATCTCAGAGATGTCTACCGATGTGGTACCTACCAAGACAGGGCGTCCGGCGTTGCGCATCTCTACGATTTCGTCGATGACAGCCTTGTATTTCTCGCGTGCAGTCTTGTACACGCGGTCGTCGAGGTCTTTACGGGCAATCGGCTTGTTGGTGGGGATTTCTACTACGTCGAGCTTGTAGATATCCCAGAACTCGCCAGCTTCGGTACTTGCTGTACCGGTCATACCGGAGAGCTTGTGGTACATGCGGAAGTAGTTCTGCAAGGTGATGGTTGCGAAAGTCTGTGTGGCAGCTTCCACCTTCACGTGCTCCTTGGCCTCCACGGCCTGGTGCAAACCGTCGCTCCAGCGTCTGCCTTCCATGATACGACCTGTCTGCTCGTCTACGATCTTCACTTCACCGTCGAGCACCACGTATTCTTCATTGTTGTTGAACATGGTGTATGCCTTAAGCAACTGTTGCAGCGTATGCACGCGCTCACTCTGCACGGCGTAGTGGTTGAGCAGGTCGTCTTTCTTGTCGAGGCGCTGCTGGTCATCGAGTCCTTTCTCGTTCTCCAGGGCGGAGAGTTCGCTTGCAATATCTGGAAGAACGAAGAGTTCATGGTCATTTACCTGGCTTGACAACCATTCCGTACCCTTGTCCGTAAGGTCACAGGAGTTGAGTTTTTCGTCAACCACGAAGTAGAGAGGCTCCACAGCCTCTGGCATCTTGCGGTTGTTGTTCTCCATGTAGTATTCCTCGGTCTTGAGCATACCTGCCTTGATACCTTCTTCCGAGAGGTATTTGATGAGTGGCTTGTTTTTGGGCAGAGCCTTGAACGAACGGTAGAGAGAGAGGAAACCTGCATCGATGGTCTTCTGATCCTTGTTCTGCTGACCTTGGCTGATCAGCTGCTTGGCGTCTGCGAGGTATTGGGTGGCAAGCTTGCGCTGCACGCCTACGAGTTTCTCTACCAACGGTTGGTATTCCTCATACATTTGGTCGTCGCCCTTGGGTACAGGACCAGAAATAATGAGCGGTGTGCGGGCATCGTCGATGAGCACGGAGTCAACCTCGTCGACGATGGCGTAGTTGTGTGCGCGCTGTACGAGATCAGACGGTGAGATGGCCATGTTGTCACGCAGATAGTCGAAGCCAAACTCGTTGTTCGTTCCGAACGTGATGTCTGCCATATATGCCTTGCGGCGCTCCGGTGAGTTGGGACGATGCTTGTCGATGCAGTCTACCGAGAGACCGTTGAATTCATAGAGAGGTCCCATCCACTCGGAGTCACGCTTGGCGAGGTAGTCGTTGACGGTCACCACGTGTACGCCGTTGCCGGTGAGGGCATTGAGGAATACGGGGAGTGTGGCCACGAGGGTCTTACCTTCACCCGTTGCCATTTCGGCAATCTTGCCTTGATGGAGCACCACGCCACCGAAGAGTTGCACGTCATAGTGCACCATCTCCCACTTCAGGTCGTTGCCGCCTGCTGTCCAGTGGTTGTGATAGATGGCCTTGTCGCCATCGATGGTGATAAAGTCGTTCTTGGGGTCTGCTGCCAGTTCGCGGTCGAAGTCGGTGGCAGTCACCACGGTCTCTTCGTTTTCCGCAAATCGGCGTGCAGTATCTTTCACGATGCTGAAAGCCACCGGCAACACTTCCGTGAGGGCTTTCTCGTAGATTTCGAGCACTTCCTTTTCGAGCTTGTCTATCTGATTGAAGATAGTCTCGCGCTCGTCGATGGGAGTCTCTTCTATTTTCGCTTTGAGTTCAGCAATCTTAGCCTTTTGTTCGTTGGCAGAGTCTTGCACATACTTCTTGATTTCGTTGGTACGTGCACGCAATTCATCGTTGCTCAGCGCCTTGATTTCAGGGTAGGCAGCCTTCACTTGCTCCACGATAGGTTGGATGAGCTTCATGTCGCGGGAAGACTTGTTGCCGAACAATGACTGTAGGATTTTGTTGAAATTCATTGTTATATTGTTTTTTATCTTATTCTACTTTGAGTTGCAAAGGTACTGCAATTTAGAGACAATACAAAGGAAACCTTCTCCTTTTTTATTGTCAGCGGTCGGCGTACCTATATATAATAAGGTGTAGCATAGCTATGGGAATACCATAGCTTCCCCTTTGCTGAAATCAGTAAAGGGGTGCTGTCTTGCATGCGTTAGGGGCACGGATGCGTATGGCCTTGGCAATGGTAGGTGCAATGCGATCTACCGTGACGGGCAAGGTGATGCGCTCGGCTCTCACGTCGGCGCCGTAAATGATAATTGGGAAGGGCACGAATGATGCGCGTGCCGTGAATGTTTCTTGGTTGTCTTCGTTGAGCAGTTGCCATCCTGGTGTCACTTCAATGACGATATCACCGTTCACATTGGGCATGTATCCGTTACGGACGGTCTCAAGGTCGTTGCTGCGGCTTGACAGAAGCAGATCGCTGGTATATACGTCGCGCACTCCCGACAGTTGGGTAAGGAAAGCCTGGCACCGCTTCAACACATCACTCATGCTCAGGCGTTTCTGCTCGATGAGTTTGTCGTTGAGATAGATTTGGTTGTGAAAGTAGGTATTCACATACCGTCCCTGACCGTATACTGCTCCGAGATAGATGTTGAGCAGGTTGGCGGTGCGGTTGATATAAAATGTTCCGGTGGGTATGCGGTATTTCGCGTAGTCGGCTTTCTCCTCTTCATGGCTATACCCCGTGCTCGTGATGACGAAAAGCACGTTCTGTCTGCCGAGATTCTGCTCGATGGTAGTGATGAGCTTTCCGATATTCTTGTCGAGGTTGACGTATGTCTGCTGTAGCTGACTCTGCCATTGTGTCGTCTTGTCATTCTTCTCATTGCCTGCATAATAGGTCACCTCGAGCAGGTCGGGCTTGCTGTCTGTGCCCATAGAGGTGTTGCGGAAGCATTGCAACGCCAGTTCTGTAACGCTCGAATTGATAGAGATGAAATCCTTGGTTCTTAATGATTTGGGTGGGTTTGTCTCGTTGAATAACTTGAACCATTTTGGTGTATCCTTCCCGTAATATGTCGATGTCGCCCATTTGCCGCTGTCGTCAATCCAGAACGCTCCGTCTGCTGCATGGCCTGCTGACAGGATGGCGGCATTGCGGAATGGGGCAACAGCATATACAACAGCTCCGCCTTCGGTGGCTATCTTTAGCTCATCACCGATGGTTGACGAGACAATATGGTTTGGGGAATATTTGTATTTGGCATCGGCGTCGCAGTCGATGGGCTGCAATGTATTGCGGTCCAACCACTTCTCGCCGACTACGCCATGATAGTAGGGAGTGGCGCCAGTGTTGATAGTGGCTATTGCAGAAGCCTTGTCTATAGGGGTAAATGCGTAGGATGCGTTCTCGAATATCTTGCCCTGCTTCAGCAATTTGCGGAAGCCGTTTTCAGTATAGAGTGGGGCGAAGGCTTCTATGTAGTCAGAGCGCAATTGGTCAACGGTGATGTTGACCACAAGCTTGGGCGCGGGGTTGAGCGTCTGGGCTTCAGCTCCGGTGGCGGTAATGGCGACGAGCGCTGCTGTGATGTATTTATTCATGTCAGTGTTTTCTCGTTTTGCATACTACATAGTGCGACATACATCTTGTCAGCAAAGATAATGCCACAAAATACATTCCTTCGGCGTAGCTTTGGAAAAAGCCTCCGAGGAGGAACAGGACGATGAGTGCGGTGTTGACGGTAAACCATACGGGACGCTTGTGCTTGCGGGTGGCTTTCACGGTGTTCCACATGAAGAAAAGCGGAAGCGGACTGAACAGCAAAATCTGCAAGTTGAGGCTCACCGTAGGGTGCTGCGAGAATATCATGGCGAAGAGAATGATGCCTGCCATACCGCAGAGACTCATCAGAACGATATCTACACCCCAGTAGATTTTCCGCGTGCGCACTTCTGTGAAGGATATGAGACAGCAGATGATGAACAACATCAAACCGCACATCCATGGTGTTGGGCAGAAACCTGTATCTGTGCCTTTTTCGTCTGCCAGAACGATGGTGGTCTTCGAGGCGATCAATGGTTTGCCGTCAAGGCGAGCGTGGTCGAAGTCGTATTCCATATGCTCTGGCAAGAACTGTTGTTCGCTGACGGATGTCTTTCGGTCGGCTTTCACACCGAGCAACAAGTCGTTGCCCAGCCGTGCCCAACGGTGGTCGTTATTGTATGAATGTATCATCTCGCGAAACGAGGCTCCGTCACTTTTTCTCTCATAAACTACCTTATGGTTCCCTGTCTCGATGTTGCTGACCAAAATGTCGCGAGCGCGTGTCGTGCAGTTGTCGTAGAAATAGTTGTAGCGGTATTCTCTGTTCTGCGGTTCGTAATTCTTTTCTATTGCCCGGACAATGCGCTTTTTGGAGGCGTTGTCGATGTTCAGTGTCTGCTGCACCACGCTACTTCCGTAATGGCTGTATTCTTCGCAAAATAAGTCGAAGGGGATGATACCCATCTCGTAATCTGTCAGTCCGAAGACAAAGCGCAAGATGAAAAAGGGTTTGTTGAAACTGAACATCCCATAGTTTACAGCCACGTCGATGCCCCGTGCCGGATTTTCATACCGTATGGCTGTGTGTCCATACAGGCTATATACTTCATCGTGGGGTGAACAGGTGAGCAGGCTGATGCGTATCTGGTCGGTTTCAGAAGACGTTTCGTGCTTGTCAAGGGTGTTTGCGGTGGATGTTATATTGTTGAAAACCAATAATATAACACCGAGTATGATTGTTTTTATAATGATTTTTGAACTTTTCACGATGCAAAAATAACTTTAATTATTGAGTTTACGTGCTATTATTTCGTTTTTTTTCAATAATTTTGCAGCATCGAACAAAATTCGCACGTGCCTATAAGCGTGTTATAAAAAGCAGATTAATGAAGAAAAACATCGTGAGCGCCCTCTTCTTGATGGCGATGTCTCTGACAGCAGTGGCTCAGAGTGGAACCAATTCTCCATACAGCCAGTATGGATTGGGCGTATTGGCAGACCAGACCAGCGGTTTCAACCGAGGTATGAACGGAGTGGGACTGGGCTTCCGCGAACACAATCAAGTGAACTTTATCAACCCCGCATCATATTCTTCGATGGACTCTCTTACGTTTATCTTTGATGCTGGCGTGAGTGGACAGATAACCAACTTTAAGGAGAACGGCAAGAAACTCAATGCAAACAATGCCGATTTCGAATATGCAGTGGCTGGCTTCCGTGCGTTTAAGCATGTGGGTATGAGCTTTGGTATTCTTCCGTTCACCAATATTGGTTACAACTACTCTGCCGCTGAATACTTGAACGGGACTTCTTCCGCCTATTACACCAATACGTATGAAGGATCGGGTGGCTTACACCAAATATATTTAGGTGTGGGTTGGGAACCGTTGAAAGGATTGTCTGTCGGTGTGAACGGCGCTTATCTGTGGGGAAGCATCGACCGTTCGGTGTCAAATGCCTACAGTGATTCCTATGTAAATACGCTTTCGAAGACCTATGTGGCAGATGTGCGCAGCTATAATCTCATGTTCGGTTTGCAGTATCAACTCGCACTGAGCAAGAAGGAAAGCGTGACCGTGGGTGCCACTTATACCCTCGGACACAAGTTGGGCACCGACCCCCAGTGTATCGTGAGTTCGGTCAACAGCCAAACCTCCGTATCGTATGCCGATACGATGACGGTCAAGAACGGTCTTGAGGTTCCCACTATGTTGGGAGTGGGCTTAAACTGGAATCATGACAACAAGCTTAAGGTAGGACTTGACTATACTCTCCAGAAGTGGGGTAGTGTGCAGTTTCCTCAATATAAAGTAGAAAACGATGTGCATACGTATCAGTTGGTGAACGATTTATTCACCGACCGTCATAAGGTGAATCTCGGTGTGGATTATTGCGACAATGACCGCTCGCGCCATTTCCTGGGACGCATACACTATCGTGCCGGTGCATCCTATGCCACTTCCTATCAGAAAATAAACGGTCTTGACGGACCCAAGGAGGTGTCGGTTAGTGCAGGTTTCGGTATTCCTATTACTAATGGATGGAACAACCGCTCCATTCTCAATATCAGTGGTCAGTGGGTGCGTCAGGCAGCCAAGGGCCTCATCACAGAGAACACCTTCCGAATCAATATAGGTTTGACCTTCAATGAACGTTGGTTCATGAAGTGGAAAGTGAACTAATACCGCCGTCAATTGGATAAAGCGAAACATCTTTTTATCATATGGGGATTTCTGTTGTGTGTCCTATTTGGCTGCAACAACCCTCAGGAACACACGGCTCCCGCCATCCGTGCACGCGACTCGGTAGCCACGATGACAAGCTATGGCGTCAACACGCTGGTGTCCGACTCGGGTGTGATCAAATACAAGATCGTTACCGAACGGTGGGAGGTGAACCAAAACGTAAATCCGTCGCGCTGGATATTCGACAAGGGACTTTTCTTGGAGCAATTCGATGAAAAGTTTCATGTGCAGTCGTATATCCAGTGCGATACTGCGTATTATTATGACACCAAACGGCTATGGGAACTGCGTGGTAGGGTACGCGTGCTTACCAAAGAGGGCTTGCGCTTTTCGAGCGAGGAACTATTTTGGAACGAAAACGAGCATGAACTTTATTCCAATAAGTTCTCCCATCTCGTCACACCTGACAGGCAACTGCAGGGCAGCTACTTCCGCAGTGACGAACGCATGACCCGCTATTACGTGTCGAACACCAAAGGCTCGTTCGAGAAGGGCGACATCGACAAGACGCCTGCCGACACTGTGTCGAAGACCACGGCTGTGCCAGCTGACAGTGTTGCCGCTCCACAAGGTCGTCCCAGGGCGTTGCCACAACGAAAACATTGACAATGTATATCGATATCATATTAGGATTAATCATCACGTTGGTGCTGTCTGCATTCTTTTCGGGAATGGAGATGGCGTTTGTCTCAAGTAACAGGATGCTTGCCGAAATGGACAAGGAGAAGAGTGGCGTGACCCAATTCTGCCTGTCGCTCTTCTATCGGCAACCCAACAACTTTGTGAGCACAATGCTTGTGGGCAACAATATTGTGCTTGTGCTCTACGGCTTGCTCTTTGCCAAACTTTTCGACAACACGGTTTTTTCCGGTCTCGATGTGGGACTGCGTGTCACCGCTGACACGGTCGTGTCGACCATCATCGTGCTTTTTACGGGTGAATTCCTACCGAAGATGTTCTTCAAGAGCAGTCCCAACACGTTGCTTTCGTTTTTTGCCCCACTCGCATTCTTCTTCTATATCATCCTCTGGCCCATCTCGCGCTTTGCCACCCTGCTTTCGCGCGGCATCCTCAAGATTGGTGGCATCAAAGTGGACAATGGTGGAAAGGACGAGGAATTCTCTAAGGTAGACCTCGACTACCTGGTGCAGTCGAGCATTGACAACGCGCGGAGCGATTCTGACATCGACGACGAAGTGAAGATGTTTCAGAATGCGCTCGACTTTTCCGACACCAAGGTGCGCGACTGTATGGTGCCGCGCACGGAAATCAACGCCGTGGAGGAGAATTGTTCTACTACAGAACTGATGCAGAAGTTTGTGGAGAGTGGCAATTCCAAGATCATTGTCTACCGCGATGACATCGACCACATCATAGGATATATCCATTCTTCCGAGATGTTTCACGACAAAGATCGTTGGAAGGATCATATCCGCACATTGCCTTTTGTGCCAGAAACTATGGCAGCCCAAAAGCTGATGCACATGTTCCTGCAGCAGAAAAAGAGCCTCGGCGTGGTGGTCGACGAGTTTGGCGGCACAAGCGGTATTGTGTCGCTTGAGGATATCGTGGAGGACATCTTCGGCGACATCGAGGATGAACACGACAACACCAACTACGTGGCGAAGAAGACCGAGGACGGTGACTACATCCTTTCCGCCCGACTGGAAATAGATAAGGTGAACGAGATGTTCGGTCTCGACCTGCCAGAAAGCGATGAATACATGACCGTGGGTGGGCTCATTCTCAATGTCTACCAAAGCTTCCCTAAGCTCAACGAGGTGGTTAAAGTTGGAAGCTACGAGTTCAAGATTATCAAGAATACGATGACGAAAATAGAATTGGTAAGGCTAAAAGTAAATCCCGAATAGCATATTTACGTGCAAAAATTCTGTTGTTTGCTTTTTTCTTACTAACTTTGTGTGCTCTTTGTAAAACCAAAATCAATCTTCGGAGCACGACAACAAGGAAATATAAATAATTAAAAATAAATCTACAAAATGGCAGCATTAGGAAAAATCAGAAGTAAGGGAGTAATCCTTATCTGTATTATCGGTTTCGGCCTTTTTGCGTTCATCGCTGAAGAGGCTTTCCGATCATGCGAAACAACCAACAACGACCGCCGTCAGCAGATAGGCGAAGTGCTTGGTGAGAAAGTAAACTATCAGGATTTCCAGAAGATAGTGGACGAGTACACAGAAGCAATGAAGGTGCGCTACCAGCGCGACAACTTCACCGACGAGGAATTGAACTCCATCCGCGATCAGGTGTGGCAGGAGTATGTGTCTAACAAGGTTATCGCCAGCGAGGCAGCCAAGGTGGGCTTGACCGTTACTGACCAGGAATTGCGCAATGTGCTCACACAGGGCACTAACCAACTTCTCCTTCAGACACCGTTCGTCAACCAGCAGACAGGACGTTTCGACGTGACCGTGCTCGACAAGTTCATGAGCGACTACAACAAGGCAAAGACCGCCAATCCCCAGATGGCACAGCAGGCAGAGTCTACCTACAAGTATTGGATGTTCATCGAGAAGACACTCCGCAATACGCTTCTTTCTCAGAAATACCAGAGCCTCTTGGCTCACTGCTTGATTTCCAATCCCGTGGAAGCCAAGATGGCATATACTGACGAGAATGAGGAGAGCAATGTGCAGTTGGCTTCACTCGCTTATTCAAGCATCAACGACAACCAGGTGAAAGTTTCCGACTCCGACCTCAAGGCGAAGTATGAAGAACTGAAAGGTGCGTTCAAACAGCCCGTAGAGAGCCGCGACATCAAGTATATCAGTGTTCATGTCAGCGCTTCTGCAGCCGACCGTGCCGCTTTGAACAAGCAGTTCGCACAATATACCGAGCAACTGAAGACGGCTGAAGATCCCGCATCCGTGGTTCGCAAGAGCACCTCTCTTGTTCCTTGCCTTGGTCTTCCCGTTTCCAAGACCGCTTTCCCGCAGGATATCGCTTCTCGCCTCGACTCCATGTCGGTGGGTCAGACACTCGGTCCTGTAGAGAACAAGGATGACAATACGCTGAACATTATCCGCTTGATGGCTAAGGTGGAACTTCCCGACTCTGTGCAGTTCCGTCAGATTCAGGTGGCAGGCGACAAGGCAAAGCAGACTGCCGACAGCATCTACAATGCCCTGCAGGCAGGTGGCGACTTCGAGACAATTGCCCGCAAGTATGGTCAGAGTGGCGAGAAGATTTGGTTCACCAACCAGATGTATGAGCAGAGCCAGAGTATCGACAAGGACAACAAGGCTTTTGTCAACGCATTGCTCTATTCGGGTGTCAACGATACCAAGAACATTGCCTTGACTCAGGGTAACGTCATTCTTCAGGTGGTTGACCGCAGAGATATGACCACGAAGTATACGGCTGCTGTCATCAAGAAGACCATCGACTTCACTAAGGAGACATACAGTGCTGCATACAACCAGTTCAGCCAGTTCCTCAGTGAGAACAAGACCATCGAAGCTATCGAGAAGAATGCATCCAAGAAGGGATACAACGTGCTCACAGGAAACGATGTGACCACTTCACAGCATTATGTGGGCGGTGTCCGTGGCACACGCGAGGTGTTGAAATGGATTTTCCAGGCCAAGGAAGGCGAAGTTTCTCCTCTATATGACTGTGGCGACAACGACAACATGATGGTTGTTTCTCTCACCAAGATACATCCCCAAGGCTATCGCTCACTCGATGACCAGCAGGTGAAAGAGTTTGTACAGCGCGAGGTGGTGAAAGACAAGAAGGCTGAAATGTTGATGGCCAAACTCAAGGGTGTGAACAGCATTGCCGCCGCCAAGGGCAAGGGTGCCAACATTAGCACGGTGAATCAGGTGACATTCGCTTCTCCGGCCTTCATTTCCGCTACGGGTTCAAGTGAGCCTGCACTCAGCGGCGCTGTTGCAGCTACAGCCAAGGGTAAGTTCTCTGCACATGCCGTGAAGGGCAACGCCGGTGTCTACATGTTCCAGGTGACAAGCAAGACAATGCGCCCCGTGAAGTATAACGAGAAGGAATACATCCAGCGCATGCGCCAGCAGTCGCTTCAATATGCAAGCAACTTTATGCAAGACTTGCTCTTGAAGGCGAACGTGGTGGACAATCGCTACCTCTTCTTCTAATCGGAATATTTACACCTTATTATATATATAAAGGGCTTGACTTCTAAATGTCAAGCCCTTTTCTTGATATATTGCCTTCTGTTTCTTGTTAGTCAGCTTCTAAAAATGCTGTAGACAGCTATCTGCTTTGTTTTTATGCCTCTATCACCCAGTCGGTGATGTTGCCCGTGGCGGAGTCGAAGTTGATGCCTACCTTGGTGATGGGCTTGCCGCTGAGAGCAAAGCGTTGGCGGTAGTCTTTGAGGTTGATTTGCCGCATGGCTGCCTGTGCGTCCTTGTTGAGCTTCAGTTCGATAATGTAGAGGTCGGTGCGGGTGAGCAGTACGATGTCTACTCTGCCTTTTGGGGTATGCACCTCCACGTCTACCAAGTAGTCCGTCAGTAGGGAGAATATGATGAAGAGCATCTGCTGGTAGTGCCCCTCGTAGTTGGTGACGTTGCAGTAGGGCACCGTGCCGAGGAAGTCCTGCAGTAAGTGCAGGGCGCCTTCCATATCCTGTTTGTCGAGCGCCTGTGCTATTCGACGTGCCGTATTGGTGGTGGCGAGTGTGTTTGGTGTGACGTATGACGGGATGAGCGCTTTGGTCAGTCCTACCTTCACTTCCTTGTTGGGCACATCGAGCGTGTAGTAGTTGTAGTCGCGGTTGTAGTCCTTGATGGTGAAGTATCCGCTTTGATAGAGTAGGGGCATGATGATGGTCATGTTCTCCGTCGGGGCGTCAAACTCGCTTTCGTCTGCTTCCACAGGATTGAGGTCCGTTGGCATCGCACCATACTTGCGCATCATATTAATAAGGTAAGTAGGCGTGCCCGAGGTGAACCAGTAAGCACCGAGTTCGCGCTTGGCAAAGCAGTTGAGCAGACTGTAGGGGTTGAATACGTCGGGTGACACTTTGGAGAAGTGATAACCGTCGTATTGCTCCTTCAGTTTGGCTATGGTCTCTTCCCGTGAAGATCCTAAAGCCTTGGCGAGCATGTCGATGTCTTCCGACATGTTTTCCAACAGTTCTTCCTTGGTGATGCCGCAGATGCCTGCAAATTCATCGTCCATAGAGATGTTGGTGATATTGTTCAGTTCGCTGAAGATGCTTAGTTGCGAGAACTTGGTGATGCCTGTGAGGAAGACGAAGCGGAGCATGGGTTCGCAACCTTTCAGAGGGCTGTAGAAGTTGCGCATGACATTGCGGAGCGCATCGAGTTGTTCTGTCTCGTGTGCCACATCGAGCAGAGGTGCGTCGTATTCGTCGATGAGTACCACCACTTGTTTGCCCGTTTCCTTGTAGGCTGCATTGATAAGATCGATGAGTCGATTGTTAGAACCTTTGCTTGGAGTGCTTATTCCCCATTTCTTTTCTTCTTCTTGCAAGCGATAGCCCAAGAACTCCTCCAACTGCTCCTTCTCCATGTGCTTTCCCAAACTCATGTCGAAGTGCAGTACGGGATATTCCGTCCACTCCTTTTCCAGCTTTTCCATAGCGAGTCCTTGGAAAAGTTCCTTCTTGCCCTCGAAGTAACTTTGCATCGTAGAAACCAGCAGCGACTTGCCAAAGCGACGCGGTCTGCCCAAGAAGAAATACTTGCCGTTGGTGTGAGCCATGCGGTAGATATATTCCGTCTTGTCGATATACAACTTGTCCGTCTTGCGGATTTCCGAAAACGTCTGTATTCCTATAGGGTAAAGTTTCAGTGCCATATCAGTTTTGCTCCTTTCTTTGCAAAGGTAACGATTTTCATTCAAACCATCGTCTGTTTGAGTGAGATTTATTCTAAATCAGCATATGCAGGCATGTATGAGCGAACTTATTTATTGCGATTAATAAAGCTTAACAGTCGTCGGGGGGTAGTCGAGAAAAGTTTATACTTTTGTATCCGACAAATAACCATAAATATGCTAGCTATAAAAAATCATCTATGATGCAAACAAAGAAACATTCATTTTGACTGCCGCCATGGCATTATGCTCATTCAGTGCGTGGGCGGCGACACCAGGAGTGACATTTCTGTTCTCCAATGGCGAGAAGGCAAGTTTCGCCTTCGCTTCCAAACCGACAATTGAAGTGACCGCAGATGGACTTATGGTTTCGTCAACGAGTGCTGCTGCAGTGGCTTACCAGTTTGCCGATGTTCAGAAGTTCTATTTCGAGGACAACGTGGTGGAGACGGGCATCTCTCATGTTGACGGTGCCGAGTCTGCGCAGCGCCCCGTGTTCCATTACGCTGATGGTGTAGTGAGCGTCAGCGGTCTGCTGTCAGGCAGCAACCTTGTTGTTTCGTCTGTCAACGGCAGTCTGTTGAAAGCAGCGAAGGCAGACGGTCAAGGTAATGCCAGCGTTGATCTCAACAGTCAGCCGGCTGGCGTGTATGTAGTAAGCACCGGCAGTGGTGTAAGTTTCAAAATCTTGAAAAAATAGGAGGGATAAAGGATGAAGAAAATATTTACCCTATTGTGCATATTGTTGTTTACTGTGCAGTTCGCCTCGGCACAGAAGAGCCTTTACGTCATTTCCAAGTCAGGAGAGTTGGCTGTGTATCCAGCCAGCAAAGTGACGTTCGACAATGACCTGTTTACGTTTACATACGGAGAGGTGACGGAGGTGACGAAGTCGATGTTTGCTGCATCATTTACGGTTGCCTTCAAGTCAGATGATTACAAATCCTTGCAGCAGACTCCGGAAGTGGGCATCTGTTTCTCAGATATCAATGAAAGTCCGACGATTGCAGACGGAAAGATAAAGAAAGGTACGTCATTGAAAACCTATACATTCAGCATCAATGCTCTCGATGCCGGCACCACTTATTATTACCGTGCGTATGTAAAGGTGAATGATGCCGTGTATTATGGAGATGTGCAAAGTCTGACTACTTTTGGCAAGAAGCCAACAAATAATTACATTATCATTAACGGTCATAAGTTTGTTGACCTCGGTTTGCCGAGTGGCTTGCTTTGGGCTGCCTGCAATGTAGGTGCTGCCACAGCTGCAGATGATGGTGACTACTATGCTTGGGGCGAGACAGCCACCAAGACCGACTATTCTTGGAGTACATATAAATACGGTACATCGTCCAGTAACCTGACCAAGTACAACTCCACCGACGGCAAGACCGTTCTCGACAAGGAAGACGATGCTGCCTATGTCAACTGGGGTTCTTCTTGCCGTATGCCAACCGATGAGGAGTTCACTGAACTCAAAAATTCTGCCAACTGTAAATGGACTTGGACCAGCCAGACCACCTATTCTGGCACTTCAATTAATGGTTATAAAGTCACCAGCGTCAAGAACGGCAATTGGATATTTCTCCCTGCTTCGGGCTACCGCTTCAATGGAGGCCTCTACTATCACGGCTCGTACGGTTGCTACTGGTCCAGTACGCTCTACTCCAGCGACAGCAACATCGCGTACTACCTCTACTTCTACAGTGGCTACTTCAACTGGGATTACAGCAATCGTTACATCGGCCACACCGTCCGCCCCGTCGCAGAACAATAGGCGGGCGCTTTTGCCCGCCTCTAAAAGCGATGCATATCGCTTTTCTCTTGCGCCTTTAGGCGCTCTTTAAACTTAGCGCCGAAGGCGCTCGAATTTTGAAAATCCAATAAGACAACACAATGAAAATACGAAAACTATATATAGCGTTGTGCGGCATACTGTTTGCCGCGCAGTCCGCCAGCGCCCAGCAGAATATGTTGGTGGTGGGTGATAACGGCAGCGTGAATGCCGTCAGTGCTTCATCGGTAGACTATGCTACGTTTAATGCCAACGACAAGTGGTTCACTTTCACCAACGACGGCATTGAAGGTGCAACCAAAAACTTGATTACTGCAGATTGTACGGTGAAATTATCCGCAGACACTGAAGTGAAGTCGCTTTCAACTACTCCCGAAGTCGGAGTCTGCTACTCCAAGGACAATACCGTTCCCACGATCAATGATGAAGCAGTGTCGTTGGGCTCAGAGTTGAAGAGTTATACGTTTACGATGAAGTCACTCATCTCTGGCACAGACTATTATTTCCGGCCTTATGTAAAGTTGGCGAACGCCGTGTTCTATGGAGACGTTGCCACGGCAAAGACGCTTGGTACAAAACCTGTTGACAACAGTAAAACTATCAATGGCCACAAGTTCGTTGACCTCGGTTTGCCCAGCGGACTGCTGTGGGCTGAGACAAACATTGGCGCTGCCACAGCTGCAGATGACGGTGACTACTATGCTTGGGGCGAGACAGCCACCAAGACCGATTATTCTTGGAGTACATATAAATACGGTACATCATCCAGTAACCTGACCAAGTACAACTCCACCGACGGCAAAACCGTCCTCGACAAGGAAGACGATGCTGCCTATGTCAACTGGGGCTCTTCTTGCCGTATGCCAACCGATGCCGAGTTCGCGGAACTCCGCAATTCTTCATACTGCACCTGGACTTGGACTAATCAGACCACCTCTTCTGGCTCTTCAATCTATGGTTATAAAGTCACCAGCGTCAAGAACGGCAATTGGATATTTCTCCCTGCTTCGGGCTACCGCCTCTATGAAGACCTCTACTATCACGGCTCGAACGGCTGCTTCTGGTCCAGTACGCTCTACTCCAGCGTCAGCGACCGCGCGTACTACCTCAGCTTCGACTGTGGCGACTACGACGGGGATTTCTACGATCGTTACTTCGGCCACACCGTCCGCCCCGTCGCAGAACCTTAAGATGCGCGTAATGCGCATCTCTTAAATCTTGCGCCTTTAGGCGCCCCTTATTTCCAATTGCCGAAGAAGTCGTATTGCGGATATAACAAGAAAGGTGTCCAGCCAGATGATTGTTTGTCATCCTAGGCTGGACACCTTTTTTGTGTAACTGTTTTTTTATCCTTCTATCACCCAGTCGGTAATATTCCCCACTGTGGAATCGAAGTTAATGCCTATCTTGGTGATGGGCTTGCCGCTGAGGGCGAAGCGCTGGCGGTAGTTCTTCAGGTTGATTTGCTGCATTGCCGCCTGTGCGTCCTTGTTGAGCTTCAGTTCGATGATGTAGAGGTCGGTGCGGGTGAGCAGCACGATATCAACTCGTCCGTTCGGTGTGTGTACCTCAACGTCAACGACATATTCCGTAAGGAGGGAGAAGATGATGAAAAGCGTCTGTTGGTAGTGCCCCTCGTAGTTGGTGACGTTGCAGTAGGGCACCGTGCCGAGGAAGTCCTGCAGTAAGTGCA
>CAVJZZ010000045.1:0-2578 GCA_963654295.1 Lachnospiraceae bacterium
CGACTATGCCTGTCGTAGTAGGTGCGGCGTCCCCGCCGCATCCCCTGTGCTTGTCAGGAATGCTTGTCTTGCGCCTCATCAGCCTTTGGGTCGACGTGGGGACACGTCGACTACTATACTGTCTTGATAAGTCTGTGTTTTCAACCGGGAAAATGCGCAGTCAATGATTTTATGTATAGTGTAGGGGAGGGCGCAAAAACATGCTGTGTCTTTGTGTCTGTCGGAATGAATAAGTGGATGGATGAAAATGGAAGGGGATTGTGAGCGATAAACGGGGCTCGAACCCGCGACCTTCGGCTTGGGAAGCCAACGCTCTACCAACTGAGCTATTATCGCATACCCAAGGCGGTGAATGGAGCCGATACCCGGACTCGAACCGGGGACCTATTCATTACGAATGAATTGCTCTACCAACTGAGCCATATCGGCCTAACCCCATTCTTGCATGAGTGCTTTATAACGATAATGTGTACGTCTTTAAAGCGGTGCAAAGGTAGCAAATAATTTTGAACGGAAGAAACAATCAAATGTATAAATTTATGGTTTAACACACATTAACGGCTGACCCGAAAGAAGCTTGTAGGGATAAAAGAAAAAGGTGAACCTCCAAGAGATTCACCTTCGGTCGGGGTGACAGGACTCGAACCTGCGACAGCCTGGTCCCAAACCAGGAACGCTACCAACTGCGCTACACCCCGTTTTGCAAATGAAACAATGATGTTTCAGAATTGCGGGTGCAAAGGTACGCACTTTCTGTCAATTCGCCAAACTTTTACAAGATTATTTTTCAGAAAGTTTACTCTGCCAGTTGTCGGACTATACTTCATCTGTCAAGAGGTAGTACTTCATTGCCCAACGAAGTACTACTTCATCTGCCAACGAAGTACTACTTCATTGCCCATCGAGGCTATACCTCATGTGGCATCGAGGCTATACCTCATTGCCCATCGAGGCTATACCTCATTGCTCATCGAGGCTATACCTCATGTGGCATCAAGGCGCTACCTATACGGTCAGCTCTACATAGTTGCCCTCCGGGTCGCCTATCGCCGACTCGAAATAACCATCGCCGGTGCGGCGTGGATCGGAGAGGACTTCATAACCATCACGACGAAGTTGCTCGGTGAGTTCCAGCACTCGTTCCTCACTGCCAACCGACAGGGCGAAATGCGCCAAACCCTTCATCTTGTTGGGCTGCGAATCCGCCTTTCCGTCTTGGCTCATCAGTTCAAGGCGCGTGGTCTCTCCCTCCCATGAAAGGAAGTAAGAGCGAAATCCCTTTTTCTCGTTGACATACATATCGTTAGACTTCATGCCGAAATACTTCATATAGAAGCTGCGCATGGCTTCAATATCGGTGGTCCAAAGGGCCAAATGTTCTATTCTCATCAACAATATTTTATTTGATAACAACTTTCTTTCCGTTTGACACATATACGCCTTTCGGCAAGTGGTTGAGGCTGCCGCCTACATACTGACCGTTGAGGTTAAATGTCATTCTTTCTTATTAAGCTATAGCTACGGTTCTTGTTGCCGCCATGTGGTTCAAGATACTCGTACTCTGTGAGTTGGCGCATATAGCGTTTGGCTGTGGTGGCTGTGAAACCAAATTCGGACACAACTCCATCCGTTGTGATTGTTTGTTTGTCGGCCATAAACAAAAGAATATCGACCAATTTCTCTGCCAAACTCGGTTTTATCGACCATTTATCGACCATTTTCTTCACTAAAACCGTTTTATCGACCACTTTCTCCTTTGTTGACTTGACATATTGGTCGATATCTGATTTCAGATGAAGGCAATGCAATTCCGCCATGCAGTCAATAAAGATGTCGATGTTTTCTTCCTCTCTTGTACCCGTTGGCGGGATTAATGTGGCGACCTCCGTCATTTCGTAAAGGCTCATTTTTTAGAAGGTAACACCTACACCGAAAGATATGGAATGTCTCGTATTGTCAAAATATTCACAATCAAGATAATTCCCTTTTTCATCAGTAATAATAGACATGATACCATCATTGAATACTTTGTAGTTATAGGCAATTTGGAAATTCAACCCGAAATGGGCGGAAAACATTTTGGTATAACCAACTCCCAAATTCATTAGAAAGCCTGAGTTGTATGTGTCTTTTGGCTTGATGCCATACCCTAAGTCTGTGAAGCAATACGCATTTTTCAATGTCTTAATTGGCATGTATCTTAATGTTGCGAATATTGGCAAAGTGTTATATTCGGGTTCTGTATATCTGTCCCATCCAAATCCAAGTCCCGTTGAAAATTTTTCATTGATGTCATAGCGTCCTGTAAAATGGATAGAGTATCCTCCCATTTTATAATCACCTCGTCCCCAATGTCCGCTTCCAGAGCCATTTTCGTATGAGGTTGAAAGACCAAGATTATAGTGATAGTCTATATCAAAATGGAATTTGGCTTGAGCTTGTATTTGGTTTGAGTGCAGAACAAATACAGCTATTATAGCCCATACAATGCTTGATGAGATTCTCTTCATTTTCTGGCTGTCTACTATTTTACCCCAAAGTTTATCTTTCATGTTATCTGCTGGTATCAATTTCATCT
>CAVJZZ010000045.1:2741-22678 GCA_963654295.1 Lachnospiraceae bacterium
AAAGGCTTGTGCTTCTTCTGTCAACACCACTTTTAGTTTGTTGATGCCCATTTCATTTTAAATTATTGTACAAAGATAGTTTTTTTTTTCTAAACAACGATACAAAATTTTGTTCTTCTTCACTACAAACCTCACTTTTAACACTCTCACGTCTTGATAGTATCAGATATGTAACTTATTCACTCTTTTATCAAATCTTAATTCCGTGTTAACAAGTCTTTATCGCCAAAATCCACTTTTGAAGCCTTTTCAATGCCCTTGAATACACCTTCTTTTGATCTTCGCCCTCGGCTTTTCCCAAATAGGGGGAGGGCTTGTGGTGAAAGCGGAAAATAGCCCGCTGCGCTGATGGGAACACCATGTTTTGCGCAGCGGGCTTTTTCTATATAGTTTGGGCACAGACTTGCTATAGCAAGGGAAGAAAAGAAAAAAGTTTGAAAAAAGTAGGGAAAAGATTTGGAAGTTACGGAAAAACCTCGTACCTTTGCACCCGCAATTCAGCAATACTGCTAAGTGTTCTGATTGCAAGAGCTAAGCGCCCTTAGCTCAGCTGGTAGAGCAACTGACTCTTAATCAGTGGGTCTAGGGTTCGAGTCCCTAAGGGCGCACAGAAGAGGTGATATTCCATCACCTCTTTTTTTATGCCCTTACGCTAATGGAATAGAAGCGTAAGGGCATAAAGTAGTAGTCGACGCGTCCCCGCGTCCCCGCGTCGACCTTAGTGCAGACATCCTATCTACAATGGATACAAAAAACGATACTTCACTTCTTCCCCTATATCTCCACCTTATTATATATGGCATCATGCTTTGGGAACAATGGTTTATTCCATGTCTCTGTCGAGGCGGTTTCTCCAAAGATATTTGCGGGTCTCGTGTACAACGACATTGCTCAGGAATAGCAATGAAAGCAAGTTAGGAATCGCCATGAGGGCGTTCATGCAGTCGGCAATGTTCCACACGATGGTGAGGTTCATCACACTTCCCACGAACACGGTGATGATATAGATGAAGCGGTAGCCGTAGGTCCAGCGCTTGCCCTTCAGATATTCTACGGTCTTCTCACCATAGTAGCACCATCCCAGTATCGTGCTGAAAGCAAAGGTGAGCAGTCCTAATGCCAGGATGTGCTTGCCGATGAACGGTATTTTGCTGAAGGCAGCCTGCGTGAGGGCGGCTCCATTGGTAGAGTCGATGTCGGGGTAGGCGATAATCGAGCTGACAATGACGATGCCAGTGAGGGCGCAGATGATGACCGTGTCCCAAAATGTGCCTGTGGAGCTGACCAATGCTTGGCGCACAGGATTACGTGTCTGTGCGGCAGCGGCTACGATGGGGGCAGAACCCAATCCCGACTCGTTGGAGAAGAGACCGCGGGCGATGCCGTAGCGTGCAGCCATGATGACAGTGCTGCCGACAAAACCACCGCCAGCGGCACGCGGACTGAACGCCGAACTGATGATGAGTTCGATGGCGCTGCCCACATAGGCGTGGTTGACGGCAATGATGATGATGCAGCCTATCACGTAGAACAAAGCCATGAACGGCACAAGCATGCCGCACACACGCGAGATGCTCTTCACGCCACCCAGGACAACCACAGCTGTGAGGGCGCAGATGACAGCTCCCGTGAAATAGGGAGAGATGCCGTAAGTGCGCTCGGTGATGGTGGCGATGGCATTGGCCTGTACGGTACTGCCGATGCCGAACGAGGCGAGCGTCGTAAAGAGAGCGAAGAGCACGGCCATGGTCTTCCATCCCAAGCCACGTTCGAGGGCATACATCGGTCCGCCGAGCATTTTGCCACCCTTGGTCTTCACACGGTATTTGATGGCGAGCAGTCCTTCGGCATACTTGGTGGAGATGCCTAACACGCCCGTTATCCAACACCAGAATACAGCTCCCGGTCCACCCAGGGCGACGGCTGTGGCGACACCGATGATGTTACCTGTGCCGATGGTAGCCGCCAGGGCGGTGGCAAGAGCACCGAACTGCGACACGTCACCCTTGGCATCGTTGTCGCGCTTGACAGACAGCTTGATGGCTGTCCACAGTTTACGCTGCGGAAAACGGAGGCGGATGGTTAAGAACAAGTGGGTGCCCAATAGCAGGATGATCATGGGCCATCCCCACAAGAAACTGCTGACGTTGGTGAAAAATTCGTTTAATGTATCCATACTGGTAATCTTTTTCTCGTGTTTTTATCTCTCTTCTATCCTGATATGTATCTTTCTGAATCCCATCTGTTTGAGCATCTGGTTAAATTGTCGTGTGGCGTTGTCTTCCGCACTTTGGATATTGGCGCGTGTGAGACAGCGTCGCTTCATCTGCCGCCTTGCTTTCTCGTAGAGCAGTTGGCGGTCGGCATCGCTCCACGAACCCTTTTCGATGAATGGACGGGTAAGCGTCTCGTCGATGAAGCGGTCGTCGAGCAGGGTGACAGGCGGCAGTAGCACGCTCACCGAGTCGCCCTTGGCGCTGATCCAGTCGGGGACTGTCTTCGTCATGTCTATGCCCAGCCGGAGCGTACCATAATAGATGCGCGTGAGTTGGTCGTCGAACAAGACTCCTTTGCGCACCGTGTCGACCATCTCTTCGTCTGTGATCGAAAGGAATTCCCATTGTCCGATGTTGCGGATGCTCTCCACGATTTCGGGCGTAAGCAAGATGCCGCGATCGGTTTCCACGTGCAACTCGTCGTGGCGTACACACCGGCTCAAGGCAACAACGACCACGGCAATGGCAACGACAGCCACTGTGAGCAGCGTCAGGCGAGGGTAGCGGATGAGTATATTATTGCTTTTTGCCATGTTCAGTCGATGATATGTCGATCAGACGCGACAGGTCGCGCGTGTCAAGTTGTTTGCGGAAATGTATGGTAATGTCGCTCTCCTCATATCCCATCTGCCGCAACATCGGGATGAGGATGGTGGCTGCGCTTTCGCGTGCTTGCTCGATGATGCGCGTCTCGGGAAGATTGTTGACCACCGAAGCACGTCCCTGGCGTTCGTAGTCGGCAAGTTCGGCATCGGTGAAATTGGAGCGTGTCAGCGCCACATACTTCTTCACCGCCTGGTGGTCTACCTTGCTCGCAGTGAGTTCGATGCGCGGGTCGGGCAAGACAATGCCGATCTTCTTGCCCTGGCGTTCGATGCTGGCAGACGAAAAGTCGCTGAAATCGATATAGGCTTTCAGGGTAACGTCGATGGGGATTGCCACTTTGCGCTCACCAAGCGGCAAGTCGATGTCTATTTCATGGTTGAAGAGTTTGCCTTTCAGGGTCTTCTTGTCCTCGTGGGTTACGATTTTGTGCACGTGACATTCGGCGGTATAGAGTCGTGAGCATTTCTGTATCTGCGTCACCAGCATCGGTATCGTGTCGACTACTGGCGATGCCGGCTTGTTTTGCATCCCCTTGCACGACAATAGAGCAAGGGCAACAAGCAGCGTGAGACATATATAGATGTTTCTGAAATGCATACCTGAAAAGCATTTATTGATGCAAAGATAGTCGTTTTTTTGCAAATTATCATCAATGGGCTCATATTTTTTACATTGTTGATGCCTTT
The DNA here is from genome assembly GCA_963654295.1 of Lachnospiraceae bacterium. Taxonomy (GTDB): domain Bacteria; phylum Bacteroidota; class Bacteroidia; order Bacteroidales; family Bacteroidaceae; genus Prevotella. The sequence continues at coordinate 6,310 of CAVJZZ010000045.1, forward strand.
CGTGAATATTGTTGTATCTTTGCATATCGAAACATTAATAAAATCTATAGTATGAACAACAGACAGTGGGCGGTGGTGTCGCTGTGTGCGTTGCTGGGCTTGGGAGCCTGCAGCGAGAAGAAGCAGACCAACGACATCATCGTGCCCAAGATTGTGAAGAAGGCACAGAAGAAGGTGAACGCCATGTCGGACTATTCGCAGAGCAAGACCGTAGACTGGCTCGGTCAGGTCTACACGGTGTCTGTGCGTCGCTTCGCCGACCACTCGCAACAGTGCGAAGACGAGTCGGGCAACAAGTTCTATGCCAACAAGATTACCCTGCGCATACTCCGTGCCGACGGTTCCGTATTTTTCGACCGCACGTTCTTGAAGTCGGACTTCGACCGCTATGTGGATTCAGACGTGGCAAAGAAGGGTGCTTTGCTGGGCATTGTGCTGGAGAAAGCAGAAGGCGACCGCCTGCGCTTTGCCGCCAGTGTGGGATCGCCCGACCAGATGAGTGATGAATTTGTTCCCTTGGTGCTCGACGTTTCGCGCACAGGAGACATCAGTATATCGGAAGACACGTCGCTCGACGTATAAAGTTAAAGGGTCATTTGCAACGTCTGCAAATGACCCTTTAACAATAAATGTATCTCTTCGCTTAGAACTTAGCCATCTTGATGGCATCCACGGCACACTCGTCGCCCTTGTTGCCGAGCTTGCCGCCACTGCGGTCTTTGGCTTGCTGCAGGTCGTTGCAGGTGAGCAGACCATAGATGACGGGTATCTCGCATGTGGCGTTGATGCGTGCGATGCCGTAGGTGACACCCTGACAGATGTAGTCGAAGTGGGGCGTATCGCCCTTGATGACGCATCCGAGGATGATGACGGCATCGTAACCGCCGTTGAGAACCATCTGCTTGGCTCCGTAGACAAGTTCGAAACTGCCCGGCACGCTCTTCACATGGATGTTCTCCGGAAGCGCTCCGTTTTTCTCCAGGGTGCTTACTGCTCCTTCGAGAAGTGCGCCGGTGATTTCTTCATTCCATTCAGCCACCACGATGCCGAAGCACATATTGCTCGCATCGGGCACTTTGTCGAAATCGTAGTCGGAAAGGTTGTGAAGTATAGTTGCCATGTTGTTACTTTGTAGCGCGTTCGATATACTTGTCGATCTCCTGACGGGCTGGCGAGTTGAGATATTTCTTCTTGATGTCCTGGTAGATCTTCAGAGCCTCGTCCTTCTTTCCTTGGTTTTCCAGGATTTCTCCAGCCTGGATGAGGAAACGGGGAGAGAGTGAGTTGTTCACGCCGTCTGCAGCCTCAGCGTCTGCCATGCTTGCAGCCTTCTTCAGTGCGTCAACAGCCTTGTCATACTGCTTCACGTAGGCATAGGCGTTGCCGAGAGCGGCTTCGGCAGCAGGGCTGATCATCTCGTCGCTTCCGGCACTGTATTCGTTGAGGTAGTTTACGGCATCCTGATACTTGCCGAGGTTTACGCAGCAAATGCCTGCATAGAGGTTGGCGAGGTTCTCGGCATCTGTGCCTGAGTAGTCGCTGATGATGCCCTTGAAACCAGTGAAGCCTGCGCCGTCGCCGTTGAGAGCCTTGTCGAACATTTCCTGGTTGAAGTATTCCTGACCCTTGGCCAGTTTGGTGCTTGCCTCTTCGTTGCGGGGAGCCTGCACATACTGCTTGTAGAGGAACCAACCTGCCACCAGTACGATAACTGCAATTACACCATAAATGATTGCTTTCTTGTACTTCACGAAGAAAGCTTCGGAATTAGAGAGATGCTCGTTCACGTTGAGGGCATTCTTCTTCTCGTTGTTGTTTGCCATTATTTCAGTTCTTTTTTGATTTTTACGTTGTGATAATCCGTGCCTTATGCTTCTTGTATCTCGGGCATAAAGCGTGGCAAAATTAATCATTTTATCTTGAATATTGAAATTTATCATTGACTTTTTTCTCATTCACTGATAAATGGTGTAACTTTGCATACGTGATTTACGTGCATTAGCTTTATAGTTTCAATGATATTAAACAGCCTTTCCATACTTAATTTCAAGAATATCCATGTGGCAGACTTGGCGTTGTCGCCCAAGTTCAACTGCTTCGTGGGACATAACGGCATGGGCAAGACCAACCTGCTCGATGCTGTCTACTACCTGTCTTTCTGCCGGAGCGCATTCAACCCGATCGATTCGCAGGTGCTGTCGCATGACTGTGACTTTATGGTGCTTGAGGGCCACTATGAGCGTGGGGCAGATGGAGAGACGGAAGTGGTATACTGTGGCATGAAGCGCGGACAGAAAAAGCACTTCAAGCGCAACAAAAAAGAATATAAAAGGTTGTCTGAGCATATCGGGCTGATACCTCTCGTGTTTGTGTCGCCTGCCGACACGGCGCTGATAGACGGTGCGACGGAAGAACGGCGCAAGTTGCTCGACGTGGTCATCTCGCAGTATGACAACACGTATATGGCAGCGCTCACACGCTATGGCAAGGCTCTTCAACAGCGTAACACGCTCTTGAAGCAAGAAGAAGAGCCCGATGCGGCACTGATGGACATTTGGGAAGAGCAGATGGCATTGGAGGGAGAACGCATCTATCGGCGGCGTGCCGAGTTTGTGGAACGCATCATTCCCGTGTTTCAGGATATCTACCAACGGATTTCGGGCGGCAGTGAAGAGGTGAGCCTGGAGTATGTTTCCCATTGCCAGCGGGGTCCGCTGCTCGATGTGATCAGACGTGACCGCATGAAAGACCGTGCCGTGGGTTATTCCCTGCACGGTGTGCACCGGGATGATTTGCAGATGCTTATCGGCGGTTACCCGATGCGGCGTGAAGGCAGTCAGGGGCAGAACAAGACGTATGTGCTGGCATTGAAGCTGGCGCAGTTCAAGTTCTTGGCGGGCTTGGGAAATCATGTGGCGCCGCTGCTTTTGCTGGATGACATCTTCGACAAGCTTGACGCCAACAGGGTGGGGCGCATCATCGACATCGTATCGGGTGACGACTATGGACAGATATTCATCACAGACACCAACCGCGAGCACATCGACCGCATCCTCAAGAACACGGATGCGCCCTACAAGATATTCTCTGTAGAGGACGGTGTCATCAACGAAAGAGAGGAATAGGACATGTTCAGAAGGGAAGTGAAAGGCATCGGCGAACTGATTGCCAAGACGTTGCGCGAGAATGGACTGGAAACTCCGCTCTTGCAACGGCGCACGCTTGATGCGTGGGACGAGGTGGTCGGACCAGGCATCGCCGCCTATACCGTGAGCAAATATATCCGCAACCAGACGCTATACATCAAAATAGCAAATCCCGCCTTGCGGCAGGATTTGTCTATGTCGCGCACCCGTTTGCTTGAACTTCTCGTGGCGAAGGTGGGCAGCAAGGTGGTTACGGAGATTGCCTTTGTCTGAAACGGCGGAGACGTCAGATGGTTTCGTCCATCTTCACGTCGTTTTCTGTCACGGGTATATGTTGCCGCTTCTGGAAACCGTAGCATATACCTATTTTATATATATGGGGCATTTGTTTCAAGAACCGGTCGTAATATCCCTTACCGCGCCCCAACCGGTTGTTTTCCACGTCGAAGCTCATGCCCGGTACAAGGGCTACGTCTATCAACTGCACATCTTCAAAGCGTGGCCCGGTAGGTTCCATGATGTGGAAAGCACCTTCTTTCAAGTCTTCTTCGCCACGATAGAGGCGCAGTTCCATACTTTCATCGCCGGTCACTTTGGGCAGTACGATGATCTTTCCCTCGGCTTTCAGCATCTTGATAAGTTCGTGGGTGTCCACTTCATCGGGTAGTGCATGGTAAAGCATGACGCATCGGGCACCCTTCACTTTAGGGTGTGCCATGAGCCGGCGTGTGATTGCTGCCGATTCGGAAGCTAATTGAAAAAGAGAACGGCTCCGTTTCTGGAGCCGTATCTCTTGCCTTAGTTCGTTTTTGTCCAGCATGTCAGCGCTTCTTTTTCTTGTTGTCGTTGCCTGTGGCAACCGGCTTTTTAGGAAAAGCCTCGTGGTGTTCAAACACATGGATGGCTTTCTTGACAACAGGATCATCCTGATTGATATACTGTGTCCACGCTTGTTCGTCGAGCATATTGTATATCACACGACTGTTGAGGAAGGTCTCAAGCAGGGTGTGGCTCCTCTTGATCATCAGGTTGCGGCGCTGCAAGCCGTTCTTGTTGGCAAAGGTGACGAACTGCTCCACCAGGTTCTGCTTGCCGAGATAGTCGGCGAGCTCGTTCATTTCCTTGAAGTTTCGCAGTTTCGGTCGGTTCACATCCGTATAGTTAAAGGCAAACTGGAGGATGAGTCCACTCATGATGGCCTCCTTATAATAGGATGTTATGTTGGCGGTATCCTCAGCCACAAAGATGTCGGGCGTGATACCTCCACCACCGTAGACGGTTCTTCCGATAGACGTGTGATAGGCGGGACCGGTATGCTTGATACTGTCTTGCGAGAAGAATTCACCATGCTGGTAGCGAGTCATGATGTCTGCCACATAGTCTTTGTCGTCGCCCGGCTGGTAGGGTTTCTGTATGCAACGTCCCGAAGGTGTGTAATAGCGGGCGATGGTCAGACGGATCAGTGACCCGTCGGTAAAGGCTATCTGCTGCTGTACAAGTCCCTTGCCGAACGAACGGCGCCCGATGATGGTGGCGCGGTCGTTGTCTTGCATGGCACCGGCGAATATCTCGGCAGCCGAAGCAGTGCCCTCGTTGATGAGCACAACCATCGGTATGTCCTGGTAACTGCCACGTCCGTCACTGCGATAATCCTGTCTTGGCGACTTGCGTCCTTGCGTGTAGACGATCAGTCGGTTTTTGGGAAGGAATTCGCCGGCCATCTGTACGGCAGCCTGCAAGTATCCGCCCGTGTTGTCGCGCAAGTCGACCACGAGGTTCTTGAAACCCTCCTGCTGCAGTTTGGCAAGGGCGATGAGCATTTCGGCATACGTGTTTTCACCGAAATTCTTGATGCGCATATATCCCGTATTGTCATCTATCATATAGGTGGCAGTCACACTTTTCTGTGGAATATCTCCTCGAGTGACGGTGTATACCTTGACTCCTTTCACACCGTAGCGCACTACGCCGATTTTCACCTTGGTGTCTTTCGGCCCCTTCAGTCTGTGCATGGCTTCGTCGTTGGTCACGATTTTGCCTACGAAAGGTTTGCCGTCTACACTGACGATCTTGTCACCTGCCAGCAAGCCGGCGCGTTCGGCAGGTCCGTTCTTGATGACATTCTGGATGTGGATGGTATCCTGTCGTATGGAGAACTCCACACCTACGCCCGAGAAGGATCCCTTCAAGTCGTCGGTAGCGGCTTGCACGTCCTTGGCGCAGATATAGACCGAGTGTGGGTCGAGTTCCGACAATATCTGCGGAATGGCCTTGTCAACGAGTGAATCTATATTCACCCGGTCTACGTACTGGTCGTCGATGATGTGGAGAAGGTTGTTCAGCCGTGAACTTCCCGAGTTGATGATGTTCAGTCTGTTGCCCGAGAAGTGGTTGGCAAAGAACGAGCCGATGATGATACCTGCCACCACACTGACAGCCATCAGAAGCGGTGTGTAGGTGTATTTCTTATTTTTGTTCATATTCATCAGGGTTTAGATATATTACTTCTATCTGTGCACGCTTGAGCAACTCGATGCCGTCTGCCAGTCGGTATTGCTCTCCGTAGACCACGCGCTTGATGCCAGCCTGGATGATGAGCTTCGAACACTCGATGCAGGGCGATGCCGTGACATAGAGCGTGGCGCCTTCGCTGTTGTTCGACGAGCGTGCCAGCTTGGTGATCGCGTTGGCTTCGGCGTGGAGCACATAGGGCTTGGTGAGGTTGTTCTCGTCCTCACAATAGTTCTCAAAGCCACTCGGCGTGCCATTGTAGCCGTCGCTGACGATCATCTTGTCCTTCACTACGAGTGCCCCCACCTTGCGTCGCTTGCAGTAGCTGTTCTCTGCCCAGATGCGTGCCATGCGCAGATAGCGAAGGTCGAGGAGCAACTGCTTGTCGCTTTCCGGCTTCTTGATACCATTGCGCTCAAGCAGGGCATCGATGGTCGGAGCTTGTCCGCGGAAACGTTTGTAGAGTGTCATGGGGTTTTCCGTGCCGCCTTTAGACAACACTTCGGTACGGAAGCGCTTTGCTGTTTCCCGGTTGAAGATGCCTTGACGCTTGAATACGCTGAATGCGTCGGCATCGAGCACTTCAGCCCACTTGTAGCTGTAATAGCCTGCAGCATAGCCTCCTGCCATGATGTGACTGAACTGAACAGTCATACAGGTGTCTTTGAGTTGTGGCATCACCATGGCACGCTCCCATGCTTGCTTTTCGAACGGGATGATATCGGCGGTGAACGGTTCTTTCATGGTGTAGTACGCCATGTCGAGGAGCCCGAAGCTGACTTGTCGCATGCATCCGTAGGCAGCTTCGAAGTTACGGCTGTCTACGATACGCTTGATGAGTTCGTCGGGAAGCGGTTCGCCCGTCTCATAGTGGAAGGCGAACGTGTTGAGGAAATCTTTTTCCACGGCATAGTTCTCCATGAATTGCGATGGCAATTCGACAAAGTCCCACCATACGTTGGTGCCGCTGATGGAACCGAAGCGTGTGTTGGCGAACATGCCGTGAAGGGAGTGACCGAACTCATGGAGGAAGGTTTCCACCTCACCCAGCGTGAGTAGGGCAGGCTTGTCGTCTGTGGGCTTGGTGAGATTCATCACTACGCTCACGTGCGGTCTGTGGTTTACGCCCTTTCGGTCAATCCACTGTCCGCGGTATTCGGTCATCCACGCTCCGCCTTGTTTCCCCTTGCGCGGGTGGAAGTCGGCATAGAACACTGCAAGATACGCTCCGTTTTCGTCGAATACCTCGTAGGCTTTCACGTCGGGATGGTAGACGGGGATGTCTTTATTTTCCTTGAAGGTGATGCCGTAGAGCTTGTTGGCAAGGCCGAACACGCCTTTAATGACTTTCGACAGCTCGAAATAGGGGCGGAGCATCTCTGCATCGATGTTGTATTTGCTGAGTTTCAGTTTGTGTGAATAGAAGGCGAAGTCCCAGGGCTGCAGATTGAAGTCGTCTCCTTCCATCTCCCGGGCCTTGGCTTCTACCTCTTTTACTTCCTCTTTGGCTGTGGGCATATAGGCTTCAATGAGGTCGTCGAGCAATTTGTAGACGTTTTTGATGCTGCCTGCCATGCGGCGCTGGAGCACATAGTCGGCAAAGGTGTCGTAGCCGAGCAACTGTGCTGTTTCGCGGCGGATGTTGACCAGGTGCTTGCAGATATCGAGATTGTTGGTCTCGTTGTCGTGCGTACACTCGGTGTTGCGTGCCATATACATTTGGTGTCGCAGTTCGCGCTGCGTGGAGTAGGTCATAAACGGCTGCATGCTGGGAAAGTCGAGGGTGAATATCCATCCATCCTTGTCATGCTCCTTGGCAGCTTTTGCCGCTGCCTCGCGTGCTGTGTCGGGGAGTCCGTCAAGTTGGCTCTCGTCGGTAATGTGCAGTGTCCATGCCTTGTTCTCTTTCAGCAGGTTCTGCGAGAACTGCAGTCCGAGCATGCTTGCCTCTTCCGACAATTTGCGCAACTTTTCCTTGTCGTCTTCACTGAGCAGCGCACCACTGCGCACAAAGCCGTTGTAGCTGTTTTCGAGCAGCGTCTGTTCCTCTTGTGTGAGTGGTCGGTGGTGCTCGTATACGTGTTTCACGCGCTCGAAGAGTTTCTTGTTGAGGCTCACATCGTTCTCGTGCTTGGTGAGTATGGGACTCATCTTCTGTGCAAGCGCATCCATCTCGTCGTTGGTCTCCGAACTGAGCAGATTGAAGAACACGGTCGTCACGCGGTCGAGCAGGTCGTAGTAGTGCGGTCCTTTCTCTTCGTGCGTGCAGATGATGGTGTTGTCAAACGTGGGCTCTTCGGGGTTATTGATGATGAGGTCTATCTCTTCATCGTCACGCTTGATACCTTCAAGCATAGCTTCTTCGTAGTCGCTCAGTTGGATGCGGTCGAAGGGAACAGTGTCGTGGGGGGTGTCGTATGGTTCAAAGAACGGGTTTTTGCGTTCTGTCTTTGTCTCTTTTTCGCTCATGTCTGGTATATCTTGAAGTTTTGTTTTCTGTTTTGTTTCGTTCTGTGGGGCGGTATGGTCGTTGCGCGGGATTACAGTATCTCTATCTGGGGGATGTCGTAGCCCGCCCTTCGTATATGGATGAGTCCCTCGTCTTGCAGGGCATAGAGGGCTTTGGTCATGTTTTGCAGTCCGATACCCATTTCTGTAGTCAGTTGTTTCCGCTTGATGTTCAGATGCTTGGTGCCATAGGGGGTGGTGCATCTCATGCGAATGAAGCGGGCAAACTTGTGTCTGAAGTCAAGTGTCTCGGGCTCCCACATATCGTATGCCGCTGTTTGGGCTCGGGTGGAGATGAGGTTGAACAGGTTGATTCTGAATACGGCGTATTTGTCAATCAGCTTGACCACCTCGCTCTTGTCGAGTGCCATCACATTGCACGTGGTGAGTGAAACCGTGGTTTTGGCACATTTGTTGTCCAGTCCGAACAGCCGCTCCGGTTCGATGGCATAGGGCGCAGTGCTCGTGGGGCGCGGCACGGTGATGTCTTCCGTAATGGAGTAGCTGTGGTCTGATGTGTATGAGGTGACGGCGATCTGTCCGCTCATCAGGAATATCAGCCTGTCGCATGTCTGCCCTGCTTTCTGTATCCTTTTCTGCGGCTCGTATTTCTCGAAGCCAAGTTTGGTGTGGGCTATGATGTCTTGCAGTTCAAACTTGCCCATGCCTTGGAACACGGGGATATTGAGCAGCAGATTATAGGTGGAAGGCGTGGGCATTAGTGGGCTATCTTGGGTTGCATGGAAGGCGAATACCACACTTGGTTCCTTCCTTTCTCGTCGGCATAGATGAAGTAGGCCATCAGCTCGGGATGCTTGTCGAGCACGGCTTTGGCACGGTCAAGTCCCATGACCATGAACGAGGTGGCGAAGGCATCTGCCGTGGCGCAGTCGGGTGCAAGTACGGTTGACGACAGGATACTGTGCTGCACGGGATAGCCGGTCTTGGGGTCTATGGTGTGGGCATACTTCTTGCCGTCTTTGTAGTAGAAGTTGCGGTAGTTGCCGCTTGTGGCCATGGCCACATCGGATACATTGAGCACAGTCTGTATTTCCTCGTTGGTGTTGAGGGTATCGTCGGTGGGCTTTGTCACGCCAATCTTCCATGGCAGACGCTTGTCGCTATTGCCCGATGTGACAATCTCTCCTCCGATTTCCACCATGAAGTTCTTGATGCCCTTGCGTTCCAGCATCCTCGCTACCATATCGGTGCCGAACCCCTTGGCGATGGCATTGCAGTCGAGCATGACGCGTGGGTCGCTCTTGGAAACATGTCCGTTAGTGAGCGTCACCTTGTCGAAGCCGATGATTTGCTTCAGACTGTCCACTGCGTGTTTGTCGGGAAGGGCGTTGTGCTTGAAGCCGAAGCCCCATGCATTGACGAGTGGTGCTACGGTGATGTCGAACGAACCGTCTGTAGCGGCGGAAATATTTTTCGCCAGAGTGAATACCTCGATGAACATCTCGTCGGCGTTCACGTTCTCGTTTCGGTTAATCCGCGAGATGGTTGACGAGGGGTTGAACATGGAGAGCGAGTTGTCCACCTTTTTCAGTTCTGCCTCGATGTCCGCCTTCAGGTTGTCTTCGCTTTGGTAACTCACGTGATACACCGTTCCGAATACGAAACCAGTGTCATGCTGGTAGGGCACGCCCTTCTGACCTCTGACAAGTGCTATTGCCAGCACCACGAATGCGATCAGTACGGGTAGTTGCCAATATAGTTTTTTCTGTTTCATAGGTGTCAAATGTCTATGGTAAGGTTGAAGGTGGCTCCCATGCGGGTGCCTCCGCTACGGCCGAAGCCTGGCACATACCATACGTTGCCCAGTTCGCCAGTGTCGGCAGAGAGCTTGGCGCGGTATCTGATGCTCCATCCCAGATGGAGCGGTCCCCATATCTTTGCGTCTACGCCGAACGCACCTTCGAGCCACATGTAGTTGGCGCTGACTCCACTACCGCCATAGGGACTCTCGCCACCCCACACAGGGTCGGTAACGTCGGGCGCTTCTACATCATATTTGAAATTGGTATAGGCGAGGCGAAATCCACCATAGAGGCGGTAGATGTCGTGCTTGTTTCGAAGAAGGTTGAAGTCGATGCCCAAGCGTGCATAAGGTGCACTGGTCTTGTAGCGAATGTCTGTGCCGTCGTCGGTGTGGTCGGCTTCGCCCAATCCCACCTCAATGATAGGGAAATAGCGGTCCTTCAGATTTATTCTCAGTGCTGCCTCATACTGTCCGTAGTCGCTTGCCACGGTCATGGCGGCACCTGCCAGGTCTGCCGATACGGCAAATCCCCGGAACAAGGCCGTGGTGTCTTTCTCCGCCACACCGTTTTTTCGCTTGCCTTGCGCAGCCGTGTGAATGGGACACAACAGCAGACTAATGGCCAGGATGGAAATATATCTTGAAATGCGTCTTGTTTGCATCGTTGTCTACGTTATGGTCTATGATGGCGATAGAGTCTATTGCATTGGTGGTATGGGTGATGCCGTTGACGGTGTGGAAGAAGGAAGGGGAGCAGTCGGTCGACTCGAAGTGGGAGCGGTTGCTCTTTGCCATGGTGACCACATCAGTCGTTTCGGTGCCGTCTGTAGCTTTCAGCGTGAACGTGAGCATGTCTTCATCTCCCGTGTAGCTCACCGGTAGCGAGAACGAGGTGATGCCCACGGCACGGTTGAGCAGCACGGTGTCGGCTCCATCACTCTTACGTTGTGTGGTGATGGTCAGCGTATCGTGCAAGGTGTCCACCTGTCCTGCGGCATCATACAGGTCGTATTTTGCATAGACCGTGTTGTTCAGCGGGCAGTCGATGGTGGTGCAGGCGCATGCCAACAGGGCAACGAACAGGAACGGCACTATTTTCCGCATCTGATTTCCTCCTCTATCTGATAGTCGTTGCGGTTTTGTGAACTGCGGCTCACCAGGTCTCCGATGAAGCCGGCGAGGAATAGTTGGGTGCCTATCATCATCATGGTGAGGGAGATATAGAAGTAGGGCGAGTCGGTGACCAGGCGCTGTGGTATGCCCTGGCTCAGTGCCCACAACTTGTCTACACCAATGAGGAAGGCAGAGACAAAGCCAATGAAGAATACGATGGTGCCCAAGAATCCGAACACATGCATCGGCTTCTTACCGAAATTGCTCAAGAACCAGAGTGTGATGAGGTCGAGATAACCATTGAAAAAGCGGTTCCAACCCATGAACTTCGACTTGCCGAACTTGCGCGCCTGATGGTGTACGGGCTTTTCTCCGATTTTGTCGAACCCGGCGTTCTTGGCAAGGTAGGGGATGTAGCGGTGCATTTCACCATAGACTTCGATGTTCTTGACCACTTCTCGGCGGTAGGCCTTCAGTCCGCAGTTGAAGTCGTGCAGGTTGTGGATGCCGCTCACCTTGCGTGCAGTGGCATTGAACAGTTTGGTCGGGATAGTCTTCGACAGAGGGTCGCCCTGCTTCCTGTTCTGTTTGTAACCCGACACGAGGTCGTAGCCGTCTTGAGTAATCATGCGGTAGAGTTCGGGTATCTCGTCGGGAGAGTCCTGCAGGTCTGCGTCCATCGTGATGACCACGTCACCTTGGGCTTCCTTGAAACCGCAGTAGAGGGCTGGGCTCTTGCCGTAGTTGCGGCGAAACTTGATGCCCTTGACGTGCTCCGACTGTCTGCTGAGCTCTTCGATGACTTGCCAGGAACTGTCGGTTGACCCGTCGTTCACGAATATTACTTCAAATGAGAAGCCGTGTTCGTTCATCACACGTTCTATCCAAGCATAAAGCTCGGGGAGTGACTCTTCTTCGTTGAAGAGAGGCACTACTACTGAAATGTCCATATCTTCGATTCTATTGTCTTTGTTCTGTCATGTGGTTGTCTGCCGGTGCTTTCCGGCGTGTCAGTGCAGCGATGGGGAGTGCCAGCAACAGACCTGTGATGATGTTCACCGTGGCACAGTTGAAGGCTATGTTGATGGGTTTGATTTCCAATAGTTGGTCGACAATCATCTTTATCTCTCCCTGCGTGTAGCCATAGTTTGCGAGCAACGCTGCTGAGGCAGGGTCGGATAATGTCTGTATGTATTGACTGATGATGAAGCCGTGGTCGACAAAGGCGAAATACACGTATTGGGCCAGCGCAAAGAGGATAGATGCGTAGAAAAAAGTATAGACGGAAAACATCCACGAGCGTCTGAATGAAAGTCCGCCGTCTATCTGGTTGCGGTAGCTGCGTGTTTGGTGTGTCATGATAAAGGGGATGAGAACGATAGACACCAACCAAAGCATACTGAAGCCGGGTTCGTGAAACTGTGCTACGAAGCACGCGAAGCTGGCTATCCACAAAACGGTCATCTTCAGACCAGCTATCCTGGCAAAAGCCTTGAGTTGTATAAATGCGTTTACGCTTTCTGTATTCATGTTTTAGTAAGCTCTCTTGTAATGCTGCAAAATTACGTTTTTTATTTTATATATAAGGTTAGGAAGATGCTTTTTTTAGTTTTAATCTCACTTTTTGTGAAACATGTCTTTAAAAGAAGTTAATTTCTGGAAGTTTTTGTCGTATCTTTTGTTGCCGTTAAAGATTTATTACTACCTTTGCACCCGCAAAAACAAGACGGGTAAGTCTTGCACGGTCAGCTCCCTTCGAATCCTCCAGGACGGGAACGTAGCAAAGGTAGTTGGTTGTAGCGACGCGATGTAAGTAGCTTACCCACCCGCCTCTTTAGCTCAGTTGGCCAGAGCACGTGATTTGTAATCTCGGGGTCGTTGGTTCGAATCCGACAAGAGGCTCAAGTGAAAAGTGAATTGTTGGTGTCTTGATAGATTCTGATGATTCACTTTTTTTCATATTCATAACCATAAAAACAGACTATTATGAACAGTGATCCAAAACAGTGCTTGTATTGCCAGAACAACGACACCTTGCACGACTTGATGATTGAGGTTGCTCAGTTGAGCGTTTCACGCGTGTTTATCTTCAAGGAGCAGACTTATCATGGCCGCTGTCTCGTGGCCTACAAGGACCATGTGGACGACCTGAATCTCTTGAACGATGAAGACCGCAATGCTTTCATGGCTGATGTGGCACGCGTAACTCGTGCGATGCAGAAGGTGTTCAATCCCGATAAAATCAACTATGGTGCTTATTCCGACACTCTTTCTCATCTCCACTTCCACTTGATTCCGAAATATCAGGGTGGTCCTGATTTCGGTGGCGTGTTCCAGATGAATCCCAAGCAGGTGTATCTTTCAGACGCCGAATACAAGGAAATGGCTGAGGCTATCAAGGCTGCGCTCTAAATATTTTCCTGAGAGAATATGACAAAGGCGGACTTTGCTCGTTTTGAAGCAAGGTCCGCCTTTGTGCTGTTAAGTGTGCGGCTACAGGTCGACAACTGTGATGCCGGCGCCGCCAAATTGTATATGTTCGTCCTTATAAGAGGAGACGTTGGGAACGGTCGACAGATATTGGCGGATAAGTTGGCGCAGAATGCCATTGCCCTTGCCGTGGAGGATGCGCACACGACTCATGCCAACCAGGATGGCGTCGTCCACGTAGTTCATTACTGCATTGAGAGCCTCGTCACCGCGCATGCCTCTCACGTCGAGGTCGCTCTTGAAGTTCAGTTTCCTGTTGTCTATCGCTTCGCGAGTCTCCCTGCTGATGCCGGGTTGCTTCTGTTCTTGTGGCAGAGCATCCGCCTTCTGCAGTCTGTTGGCGGGCATCTTGGTCTTCATGTCACCGAAGATGACGGTGACAGTCTTGCCGTCCACAGCTTCCACCCGACCTATAGATTTCAGTCCCTTGATACGCACGATGTCGCCTACACTTGGCTGATAGTTTATCTCGTCGAGTCGCTTCTGTTGCGCTTCTTTGATGCGCTGCGCCGCTTCTGCATCACGTGTGGCCTTGTCTTTCTTGCGCTTCTCCTTCCTTTCTTTGCGCTGAAGGATTTGTTCCATCTTGCGGGCAATCTTTTCGTCCTCGCTTTTGCTGTCGATTTCGTCTATCCCGCTCTTGAACTGGTTGAGCTCTTCCCGTATCTTTTTGGTCTCTTCCTTTTCTGCCTGACTTTCGCGGATTTCTCGGATGGCGTTCTCAATACGCTTGTTGCTCTCGCGCAGCAGTTCTTCGGCTTGCTCCTTTGTCTTGCGCAAAATGTCCTTCCGACTCTGTTCCAGCTCTTTGATTTCTTGTTCATAGCGTGCGATAGTCCGCTCCATGTCCTTCTCGCGCTGGTGTATAGTCTGCCGTTTGTTCTCCCAGTAGCGCTTGTCTCTGACAATGTCTTGCAGATATTTGTCGCTTTGAATGTATTCTGAACCTACGATTTCCGAAGCATCACGAATCACTTCGTCGGGTATGCCTGTCTTTCGTGCTATCTCGATAGCGAACGATGAGCCAGGCTGTCCCGTTTGCAGTTGGAACAGCGCACGCATCTCATGACGGTCGTAGAGCATCGCTCCGTTGGCAATGCCCTCATGACTGTCGGCAAAATGTTTAAGGTTCTGATAGTGTGTGGTGATGACTCCGTATGCCTTTTTCTTGCAAAACTGCTTCAATACCGACTCTGCAATGGCTCCGCCGATTTGTGGTTCTGTGCCTGTTCCGAACTCGTCAATCAGGAGCAGGGTGCGCTCGTTGGCATGGCGCATCATGATTTTCATGTTCATCAAGTGACTTGAATAGGTGCTCAAGTCGTTCTCGATGCTCTGTTCGTCACCGATGTCGATCATGATATTCTCAAACACGCCCGTCTTCGAACGTTCGCCTACAGGAATGCTCAAGCCGCATTGTAGCATGTATTGCAGTAAGCCCACCGTTTTCAAGCATACAGACTTGCCGCCAGCGTTGGGGCCCGAGATAATGAGGATGTGTTTGTCTTGTTTGAGTGTGATATCAAGTGGCACCACATTCTTGTTCTGTTTGGCAAGCGAAAGCTGCAACAGCGGGTGTGCGGCATGATACCAGTCGATGTGAGGGTATGCTTCCACTTGTGGTTCGATGCCCTTGATGAGCGCTGCAAAATCAGTCTTGGCATGTATCAAGTCGATAGCTGCGAGCAGTCTGTAGGATTCCACGATGTCGTGTACGTGCGGGCGTACCTCATTTGAGAAGTCTGTCAGTATGCGCACAATCTCGCGTCTCTCTTCGGCTTCCAGTTCTCTGATGCGGTTGTTGGCTTCCACCACCTCAGTAGGTTCTACAAATACCGTCTTGCCAGTGGCACTCTCATCGTGCACAATACCCTTTATCTTCCGTTTTAGTCCGGGTGCCACAGGTATCACCAGTCGTCCGTCTCGCATGGTCGGTGTCACCTCTTTCTCTACGAGTCCTTCGCTTTGCGCTGCCCGCAAGATGCTACTTAGCGTGTGTGAAATGGAGCCTGCTGTGCGTGAAAGTTCCCTCCTAATTTCCAGCAAGTGTGCAGAAGCGTTGTCTTTGATTTTGCCGAACTTGTCCAAGATTTGGTCGATGCGTGTCACCAGTTGTGGAAACACCATGATCTCTTCTGTCAGTCTGTGCAGGGCAGGGTAGGGGTAGCCTGTCACTTCTCCGTCTGCGTTTGTTTCTGGAGTACGGTTCAGAAAGTTTACAATGGCACAGATGGTGTCGAGCGAACGCTTTAGGTCGAATAGTTCGCCTTCGTCGAGATGTGTGCCGGCAAGCCTTGTTCGTGCCACAGACTGTCTCACATCGAAGAAATAATTAAGCGGAAAGTCGTCTGAAGTCTCCTTCAGCAGCTTGAATTCCCTGACCTGTTCAAGTCTTTCGTTGATGTCTTCAGCATCGCCAGACACCTTCATGTTGTCCACTTCTTCTTTTCCCAACGGACTCAAACACCGCTCTTTTAGGAGTTTTCTGACCTCGTCGAAACCGATTTTCGACTCGAAATTGTTCGGATAAATCATGTTTGCAAAATTACAGCAAGCCCCTGTAATGACCAAATATTTCCCATAAAAAGCAGCTTACATCCTTGATTTTGCCCTGAAAACAAACTTTTCTTCAAAAAAGTTAAGTAAATATTTGGAGATATGATATAAACTTCCTACCTTTGCACTCGCTTAAGAAAACGAGTTACTCGTTATCCATAAAATCTTCCGAAGCATTTTTAGGAGAGATGGTAGAGTGGTCGATTACAGTAGTCTTGAAAACTACCGTACCGAGAGGTACCGGGGGTTCGAATCCCTCTCTCTCCGCATAAATCAGCGT
>CAVJZZ010000046.1:0-22648 GCA_963654295.1 Lachnospiraceae bacterium
ATTGTTAATCTATTCTGTGTGTTAGTTGTGTGTTAACGTGTGTGTTAGTGCAATTAACCATGAGCAAAAACTTGGCGTAGTTTGCGTGTTGCTAATTTTTTCATAATTTGCATAAATGATTGATTATTAGCCGATTTTGTGTGTTAGTTGTGTGTTAGTTGTGTGTTAACGTGTGTGTTAGTGCAGTCTTTTAAATCTTTGTAAGTGCTTGATTGTTAATCTATTCTGTGTGTTAGTTGTGTGTTAACGTGTGTGTTAGTGCAATTCATTTATATATCAGCGATTTAACGATTGGTTAACCATTTGCTGGTGCTGATTGCATGTTCAAATCTACTCGGTCCAACAAAATAATAGAGGTTCGGTATACGTCACGTGGAAAAGGTAAGAACTCCGCTCAAAACTTATATGTCTGCTGCTCTATCAACGCTGTAGTCACAATCAGCAAATGTTAGAGTCATTCCTTTTGGTAAAATTTCGAGAGTAACGTGTTAATACACGGAACGAACGCCCGAAATCTTGCCAAAGGGAATGACTATAACTGTAGGCATATTTGTCAGAACAACGAAAGCTGTCCGCTTTTGTCTGCATAGCTTTGCCCAGATGGGTAGAATAATTCTTCAAACATTGCGGTCATGCAGTTCGTCACAATGCTATTTCCTGCCAACTGATATAACTTGCTGTTAGCAATGATTTGCTTGCCTTGGTTGTCAGTAGTAAGCAGCTTGTCTATATCGCTATCTCGAACACCCATAAGGCGGAAACATTCTCTTGGGGTATATTTCCTTATGGCGAATTCGTATTTCTCGCCATCTATTTCATTTATTACGCTTTTCTTCATAACTGTTACAAATGTCATTGATGATGAATCTACGGTTGTCATCATTGTTGGTGCAACTTTGCTATAGACTTGCTGGTTGTAGAGGTCAAGAACTTGCCCCACCACGTTAGGTTTTACTTTACCAGAAGTCAGCAACTTAGCCATTCTTTTGCCGCCTGTTATCATATTTTCTTAATTATCAAAACTCCGTTTGCACTCAATCCATCCAAATGCAGGAAGTTGGATAAGCTCACTTTATAATAAGTCGTTTTAAGGCACCTTGAACACTGTCCACCAGCTTTATTTATCACTATCTTCATAACTTCTTAATATAAAGTACCCCCCCCATTGGGAAATGAGCAACTGAAATGAGATTGCTTACACAGACGTTGCCACTTCTTGCAGTTACAGTCGGGGCACATTTGTCACTGGTCTTCGGAGTTGAGACTCTATAGACTCTCTGCTTCTTTAATGTACTCATTAACCTCTACCTTTTCAAGGAACTCATTCGTTTTTTCTTGCGCCATGAAGAACTTTTCATCAACATCATCTTCAAGTATATCCTCAACACGTAGTGTTAGCTTCTGAGGTTTAGGAAAATGATATTCTGGCGTATCATCATCTATGCGTATGGAGATAACGAATATGCGTTCTCTGTTCTGAGGAACACCATAGTCTTTTGCGTTCAATACTTTATAGTAAGAAGAGTACCCGTATTCTTCAAGTTCCTTCAGCCAAGCAAAGAAGAATGGCAAGAATTTATTTGTGACCAATCATTTCACATTTTCCATCATGAGGTACTTTGGCTTCTTTGCAATTATGGCATTTCGTGTATACCATAACAAAGATGAGCGAGTCCCGCTACCTTCTGCAATACCCCCCCCTAAGTCCTGCTGTGCTTACTGACTGGCAAGGGGTGGAGTAGGTAAGAAAATCAAAGTCTGGTACATTACTCCAGTCTATCTTGCTCATGTCTCCAAGATTCCGATTGGAATACTCGGGAAAAAGAAGATCGTGCGCAGTGATGGCGGATTCTTCAATTTCACTCAATACTATCAAATCAAATGCGAAATCGGGATGCTCGTTTTGAAGATACTTAAGAGCCAAACATTGCGAGTCGTTGCCACTACATAACGTGCATACCCTTAGAGGATGTTCTTTGTTATATATCATACTGCTGCCGTCCAAAATTTCATGATATCTAATCCTGTATAGAACTTCTTCATCGTTGCCTTGCGATAGCCACACTTAATCAGTCCGTAAGTGGTGTACTTCTGAAGGGTTTTTCGAGTGATACCAAGTAGCTCGCAAGTTTCATTGATACTGTATCTACTTGCTGCTATTACTTTAGGCTCATTACTTGTAACTGCCATAGTCATTCCTCCTCTCTATTCAGAATAATCAAGGCGTTTCCTCTGATGTAATCACAGGGCATTGCTCCGAGTTTCGCCAATACATTTGTTGCAAAAGTGTTGCATGAAAGGTTCTTCATCCTGCCGTCTTCGTCAACGTACATAGCAGAGCCGTTGAACATATCGATTCTTTCAACATAGCCACCTACATACTCTTGCAATTCTTCCAAGGTGTAGTGTCCGCCTTCCTTCGGGGTGACGGTTTCAATTTTGCCATTTGTCTTAATCAATAATCCCATAGCTTACTCCTCCACATTTACCTTATACAGACTTCCGAGACTGAATAACATGCTGATGGTTGCAGGAACAACCAACCATGTGTTGGATAATGCAAACATTGCTGCGAGTGACATGCCGAACCAAATGCAGACTTTTCTGTCCTTTTCGGTATGATCGTTCCAGTTCACGTCTGTCTTCCACAGGTCAAACATTTGTGCGAAGACATTTTTCTTTTCTCCGTTTTTGGGAGATACATTGCTCTTAGTGCATTCCATTGTGATGAATTTAAATTTAACTTATTGCTCTTAGCGTATCTTAATACATCTTCCTTTGACGTATTGTTAGAATTTCATATCTTTGCATTGTTGTGTTTATATCCACAATGCAAAGATACTGATAAAATATGAAATATCGGTACAAAACATACAGATATATCTGTTTGTTTAGAGTATTTAACTATGTGTGTGTATAATATATATAATAAGGTGTAGAACAATGAGCATGGGCAATTATAGGTTCCCATACGTCTGTTTAGTCTTGCGGTCAGATGATGGGTCGAACACGAAAAAACCGCAAATAAACCGCAAGTCAAAAACGTGCTGTTTGTAACATATTGACAATCTGCGGAATATAAAAAATATGGGCACGCCTGGAAAGCGTGTAACCGGCAAAACCGGTTCGGGGGTTCGAATCCCCCTCTTTCCGCATCCGATTTTTATCTTCTTGATTATGAAAAGAATCATTGCTCTTACGGCAATAATCGCAGTATTCTTGTTCGGTTACAGCGCTTTGTCTGTAGCCCAGTCTCAAAAGAAAGTTTCCAAGGATTCAGTTTCTTCCACAGTAGTTGCTGCTGATACGTCTGCTGTCGATGCACAGGATGACGACATCATCGACGAGATGGCTGCCGACACGACGGCTGTCGCACCCGTTGAAAGCATGGGACTGCACAAGCAACTGAAGACAAAGTTCATAGAGGGCAATGCCGGATTTATGTCTTTGGTGGCGTTGGCATTGGTGCTGGGACTCGCGTTCTGCATTGAGCGCATCATCTACTTGAGCCTTTCTGAGATAGATGCCAAACGTTTCATGGATGATGTGGATGCGAAAATAGCAGACGGAGATATCGAAGGGGCGAAGGAACTGTGCCGCACGACACGCGGTCCGGTGGCATCCATCTGTTATCAGGGGCTCACCCGTATGGGCGATAGCATCGAGGATGTGGAACGTTCCGTCACTGCTTATGGTGCTGTGCAGGCTGCTAACCTGGAGAAAGGGTGCTCCTGGATTACTCTTTTCATAGCGATGGCACCTTCTTTGGGATTCCTTGGCACTGTGATTGGCATGGTCATGGCGTTCGACCAGATACAACAGGCGGGCGATATCAGTCCGACCATCGTGGCGGCAGGCATGAAGGTGGCGCTGATTACCACCATCTTCGGTATCATTGTGGCACTTGTCTTGCAAGTGTTCTACAACTATATCTTGTCCAAGATAGAGCATCTCACGGCACAGATGGAGGAGTCGTGCATCACGCTGCTTGACGCTGTGATGAAATATAAACTGAAGAACGCATGAAGTGGGATAGGGTGAAAACATGGTCGGCAGAGCGTATCTCCTTCCGTGTGTTGTATGTGTTGATAGGGCTTGTAGCGGTGGTCTTTGCCTTATTCGCCTTGATAGGGTACAACCGTCCCTATGAAGAAAACCCCGATTTCAGTGCTCCGTTGTTCACGGATGCCGTATTGGTGCTCATGTATCTGCTTGTTTTGATAGCGGCAGGCATCAGTGTGTGGTCTGTGTTGAAAAGCTTAAAATACAAAGGCGAGCGCATTGTCAATGGCATACCCGTAGGGAAAATTGCCGCAGGTGTGGCATTGGGCACCCTATTGTTGCTCGTTCTCACCTTCGTTTTCGGCTCGTCCGATCCTATGACGATTAATGGCAAGCCCTTTGAAACATGGATGTGGCTCAAGTTGTCCGACATGTTTGTCAGCACATCGCTTGTCCTTGTTGTTGTCGCTGTGGGCACGGTGGTCTATGGCAACATGAAATATATTCGTAAGAAACATGTTTAGACGTGGTAAGCGGCGTGTGCCGCAGTTGAACACAACGTCGACGGCAGACATCTCGTTCATGCTGTTGATTCTGTTCCTCGTCACCAGTTCGATGGACGTGGACAAGGGCTTGTCACGCCAGTTGCCTCCCCTTTCGCCCAAGGAGGAACAGCAGGAGTCTATCGATGCCAGCGAGCGCAATGTGCTGAAGATACGCATCACCCGACAAGACTCTGTCTTTGTCAACGGCAAACCCGTTAAGGTTGCAGCTCTCCGCAACCGTATCGCCGAGTTCGTGGGCAATCCCGCCAACCGCCAGGATTTGCCGCAGAAAACCGTGAGGCGTGTGGCATTGGTGGGCAAGTTTGCCGTGAGCGACCAGCATATCATCTCGCTGGAAAGCGACCGCGACGCAGATTATGACACTTACTTCCGAGTTCAAAATGAAATAATGGCAGCCTATGCACGCTTGCGAGGTCAACTTGCCGTACAACGTTTCCATCATTCCTATGCACAATGTAGCGAAGAAGAGAAGAAAGCCTTGCGCGAATGTTATCCGCAACGCATTTCCGAGGTGTACAATACCAATGAGAAAGGAGGTGAGAAATGAGTCTTTTCCGCCATGCGAACCATGAAGTGCCAGGGTTGAACACAGCTTCACTTCCCGACTTGATCTTCACCGTTCTGTTCTTTTTCATGATTGTCACCCACATGCGCAAGGTTACACTGAAGGTGAAATACCATGTGCCTGAAGGCACCGAACTGACGCGGCTGACCAAGAAATCTGCCGTTACCTATATTTATATAGGGCGTCCGGCCGACCGCATGGGGCGTCAGACAAGTGACGACTCGCACATACAGATTAACGACAAGTATGCCGATGTGCCCGCGGTGACCGACTATGTGGCCACCGAGCGCGGCAATATGCAACCTGAAGATGCCCGCAACATGACCGTATCAGTCAAGGCAGACCGCCACACCCCGATGGGGTTGATCACCGATGTGAAGCAGGCACTGCGTCGCGCCAATGCCCTAAAGGTGAATTACTCTGCCGTTGAGAAGGGGGCAAAATGATGGCTGTAGGTTCTTACAGAGTGCATGAAAAAAGAATAAAAATAAGGTGAAGTCTACAAAATATAACATTTTAGAGATAAATCATTGCGTTTTTAAATACTTTATTGTACCTTTGCAAGCAAATTAATATACTATATGGCACATCATCGTTTAGACTATTTGGATAAGAAAATCCTTCGCCTGGTGGCAGAGGATGCCCGTATTCCATTTTTGGAGGTTGCCCGCGCATGCAACGTCAGTGGCGCAGCCATTCACCAACGCATTCAGAAACTCACTAACATGGGCATCTTGAAAGGGTCTCAGTTTAACATTGATCCCGAGAAAATCGGTTATGAGACCTGTGCATACATCGGTTTGTATCTGAAAGACCCTGAGAAATTCGACCAGGTTGTCGAGGGTTTGAAACGCATACCAGAGGTTGTAGAATGTCACTACACGACGGGTGGTTTCGATATGTTCATCAAGATATATGCTATGAACAATCATCATCTGATGAACATCATCCACGACAAGCTCCAGCCACTTGGTCTGTCGCGCAGCGAAACTATCATTTCTTTCAATGCCGCCATCAACCGCCCGCTCCCGATTATGAGTGATGAGCAGGAGGCTTCTTTGGAAGGCGCTGATGAAGAATAACAGAAAAAGAGGTAAGAGAGATCATAGAAAACCGGTCGCAACCACGTTTGTGGATTGCGACCGGTTTTTCATATGATCACTTCTATATTTTCCTTTCGTAGTCTACGAAGGCATAGCGAAAATGATGCTTTTCATCCGTGTCGTGGTCTTCGCGCCATGTCTCTTTCCAGGCGGAATAGTCGGGGAAGAAGGCATCGGCTTCAGCCGGTGTGTCATCGATTTCGGTGAGGCAGAGACGGTCTGCCACATCAAGGGCTTGCTCATAGACACTTGAACCGCCGATGATATACACGTCTTCGTCTGCTGCACAGTGGTGCAGGGCTTCATCGAGCGATCTGTAGGTGTCACACCCTGCAAACTCGTTGACCGTGCGGCTCAGCACAATGTTGCGTCTGTTGGGCAGTGCGCCCTTGGGTAACGACTCGAATGTGCGTCGCCCCATGATGATGGTGTGTCCGGTGGTGAGTGCCTTGAAACGTTTCAGGTCGTTCGGCAACCAGTATATCAGTTTGTTTTCATTGCCGATGGCGCGGTTGTGTGCCACGGCTGCGATGATGTTGATACTCATATGAATGTCTTTTTCGTATGTTTACACCGATACTGCCGCTTTGATGTGCGGCCAGGGGTTATAGTTTTCCAACTCGAAGTCTTCATACTGGAAGTCGAAGAGATCTTTCACGTCGGGGTTTATCTTCATCGTAGGCAGGGGACGGGGCGTGCGTGTGAGTTGCAGTCTTGCCTGTTCGAGGTGGTTCAAATATAGGTGTGTGTCGCCAGTCGTGTGTACAAACTCACCGGGCTCCAGTCCCGTCACCTGTGCCATCATCTGCAGGAGCAAGGCATAGGAGGCGATATTGAAAGGCACCCCGAGGAAGGTGTCGGCACTGCGCTGGTAGAGTTGCAGACTCAGCTTGCCGTCTGCCACGTAGAACTGGAACAGACAATGGCAAGGAGGCAGTTTCATCCGGTCGATTTCTGCCACATTCCATGCGCTCACCACCATGCGCCTTGAGTCGGGATGGTGTTTGATTTGTTCGATGACGTTCTTGATCTGGTCTATGTGCCCGCCGTCATAGTCGGGCCATGAGCGCCACTGATGACCGTATACGGGTCCCAGTTCGCCATTCTCGTCTGCCCATTCGTCCCAAATACTCACCCCGTGGTCTTTCAGATACTTGATGTTGGTGTCTCCGCGGAGGAACCAGAGCAACTCGTAGATGATAGACTTCAGGTGCAGCTTCTTCGTGGTGAGCAGCGGAAAACCGTCTGCCATGTTGAAGCGCATCTGGTTGCCGAATACGCTGACCGTGCCCGTTCCTGTGCGGTCGGTCTTCTCGTGTCCCTCGGTAAGGATACGGTTCAGGAGGTCTAAGTATTGTTTCATGTCTTATGGATTGTTCTTGATGATAATGCCAGAGGCTGGCGGTGTGTCGGGCACATGGCTGCTTTTGATTTTCCACTCAGCCGGATAGAGGTTGTTGGCGCGGTTGCCGATGTTCTTCACAAACCCTAATGGTGTGCCGCCGGCGTAGGTGAGCAATATATGTCCTACCGGGGTGTCGGAGGGTAGGGTGACGGCTTCGTTGCGCAGATATGCCACGGCAGTCTTGTAGTCTACCTCGCCCGATGGGAAAGCACTTCTGTTGAGTTGGGTCGACAGTGCCAGCGACTGGGAGGGGATTAGGCTCTTGCCTTTCATCGTCCCTATCGTGATGCCGGCGTGCAGTATCTTGAGGCTTGATGCGGAAGCATAGCTGTCTGCCCAAGCTTGCGGTATGGCTCTGATGATATCGCCTTCTGTGCGGATGTCGAAGTTCGACTGGTCGGTGAGCCAGTTGGGGATAGTTGTCTGCTTGTGGCTGTCCTTGCGGTTGTCGCGCCGCTTATCTTTCCGTTTTTTCTCTTTTCCTTGTAGCCTTGTGGGTGGTTCTTCGTTGCCAGGTTTCCTGAATGCACATGTGAAAAGTCCCTCGGTGCGTGTAATGCCTGGTATGAAACGGTAGACGGGCAACTGCCTGTTGCCATCTGCCAGCCAACCTGTGATGTGCCACGAAGGATCTATATCCACAGTGAGACATTCGCCGCCGAGTTCGCTTGCTATCCATAATGCGTTCTCTTCATCCTCCAGCGTGTTGAATGTGCAGGTAGAGTATATGAACAGTCCTCCCGGTTTCAGACATTGCCAGGCATCCGCCACGATGTCGCGTTGCAGACGCCAGCAATTGTCCACATTCTGTGTGCTCCATTCGCCGATGGCTCCCTCGTCCTTGCGGAACATTCCTTCGCCCGAGCAAGGCACGTCTGCCAGTATCACGTCGAAGGTGAGTCCCGACCGGCGGTAGTCCTTGGGATAGTTGTTGGTCACCACAACATCGGGGTGTCCGAACTTCTGCATGTTTTCGGCAAGCACGTTGGCACGTGTGCGTATCGGCTCGTTGCTGAACAGCAGACTGCCCTCGGGCAATGCCGTGCGTGCCACGGTAGACTTGCCGCCGGGGGCTGCACAGAGGTCGAGCATGGTCACAGGGCGGTCTACATACTGGCGCAAGATGCGGTCTACAAACATTGATCCTGCCTCTTGCACGTAGTAGGCACCGGCGTGAAACAGAGGGTCGAAGGTGAACGCAGGTCGTGCTGTCAGATAGAACCCTGTCTCGCACCATGGCACGCGCTCTCCTTCTTGCAGGGTGGCGTACTTGAATGGGTTGACGCGGACGCTCACGGGCGGTTCTTCTTCAAACGATTTCAAGAATCGTGCGAAGCGTTCTTCGCCCATCGTCTGGCGCGTCTGTTTGATGAAGGAAGGGTCTAATGTGGTGGTCATGAGCATATCTAATCAAAGGAGAACTCCATATCGTCGTTCGCCTGTTTGCTTGTCTTTTTCTTTGGCTGAGGTGCTTCTTTCAGTTTGCCGTCCTTGTCAAACATGCCGTAGGTGGTGCGGAGCACGGTGAACTCTGTGCGGCGGTTCAGCTGGTTGCAGATCTCTTGGTGCTCTTTCGACTGTTTCTTGATGAAGTCTTCGGTCAGCACGTCACCTTCTTTGAGCCATGTGTAGGTCTCGGTGAGCTTCTTTCTGATCTTCTTGGGCTTCTCTTTCCCGTAGCCTACGGGTGTGAGCCGGTCGCGGGCGATGCCTTGGCTGGTCAGATAGTCAACCACCGTCTCGGCGCGTCGCTGTGAGAGCACCTTATTATATTCGGCATTGCCGCGATAGTCGCAGTGGGCACTCAGCTCGATAGTCACGTTCGGGTTCTCGTTGAGCAACGCTACCAGTTCGTCCAGCGCCTGCTTCGAGTCGGTGCGCAAGGTAGACTTGTCGAAGTCGTAGAAGATGTTGTCGATCATCACCGGTACGGAAATTGATGCCAAGGGAAACTGCAATGTGTACTCTTTCGACTCGGTTACCGTTGGTACCTTCAACTCCTCCTTGTGGTTCAGGAACCCTTTGCAGGTCGCCATGATGATGTAGTCTACGTTCGGATTGATCACTTGCGTGAACGAACCGTCGCCTTTCACGTTCAGTTTAAGGTTGGTGCCGTCGTTTCCCACCATGTAAACCTGTGCGGCGGGCAGTTCGTAGCCGTCCTTTTCATACACCCATCCCTTGACGGTCTGTACGATTTCCGGGTTCTCAAAACTATAGATGTGGTCCCAGCCGCGACCGTCTCCACGGTTGGAAGAGAAGTATCCCTTGTTGAGTGCGCCTTCGAATGTCATGCCGAAGTCGTCACCTTGCGAGTTCAACGGGTAGCCCGGATGTTCCAGATGCCACTTGTGGTCTTTGCCCACCTTGGCGATAAAGATGTCCAATCCGCCCATTCCAGGATGACCATCTGACGAGAAATACAGGTCACCGTTGGGTCGGAACGACGGAAACTCCTCGTTGCCCGGTGTGTTGATGGGCTCGCCCACGTTCTCTATGCCGCCCAGTCCTGCACTTGTCAGCCTCACTCGCCAGATGTCCAGTCCGCCTTTGCCGCCTGGCATGTCTGATACGAAGTAGAGCCACTGTCCGTCAGGCGATATGGCAGGGTGTGCGAAGCTCGACAGCGTGTCGCGCGACAACTCAATCTTCTCGCCCTTGGTCCATGAGGCATCGCTGCGTTTCGACACCATGATGTTGGCATATCGGGGATAGGACGGGTCGGTTGCGCACTGTGTAAGATACATTTCGCGCTGGTCGGGTGTGAAGCTGCATGCCCCTTCGTCATACTCCGTGTTGACTCCACCCGCCACCGCTTCCGGCTTGCTCCACTTTCCCTTGTCGTCTTTCTGTGATACGAAGATGTCGCCAGCCTTGCTACCGGTGATGCCGCTCAGCTCGTCGCCGGAGGCTTCGTTGCGTGTGGAGGTGAAATAAAGTTGGTCGTATTGGTCGCCGAAGAGCATAGGGGAGTAGTCGGCACGGCGTGAATTGAAAATGTCCATGCGCTTTACCGTATAGCGTGATCCCTCTTTCTTCCACACTGGAGCCATCTCTGCCGACTTCAGTCCATTGCGTGCCAGTTCGTTGCCTGGAAACGAGTCGAGCACCAACTGGAACTCTTTGGCTGCCTCCTTGTACTCACCGTTGCGGAGCAGTTGGCGGCCGAAAGCCAGATGGGTGCCTATGCTGTCTTGCTTGTAGCGTATCTGGTTGCGGAAGGAAGCGATCGAACGCTGCGAAGAATTGATGCGGGCGTATGCGTAAGCCATCTTTGAGGCAATCTGCCCGCGCTTGTCACGCTCGCTGGCAGGGGTTTTTGCATAGGCTTGCTTGAACTCGTTGGCGGCATCGTAGTATTCGCCGAGAGCGAGAAACTTCTCGCCCTTCTTCAGGTTCTTGTCGGCTCCGCACGATGCCAAGAGCATGAGGGAAGCCAACAGCAATAGAATTCTTGTCTTCGGCATAACGTCTGAAGTTATAGGTTTGTGCGGAAAGCGTTGCCGTGGCGATGCATTCCGGTCACATTTATTCATTGAACGGCTTTCTGAAGGTGCACCCTTCGCGCCAGCGCGAGCACCCGTAGGCGGTCTTCCCCTTGATGATGGTGCCTTGTCCGCATACAGGACATGGCTTCCCTGTCAGCTCCTCGGCTGCAGATTGTGACTTGGGGGCGGCAGGTTTTGGCGCACTCCGCTTTGTGGTTGAGGCTTTGGGCGTAGTGTTGCGCTTTCGCGGTGTCTTTTTCTTCAAGTCTTCGTCCGTGGTAATCGCCACATGGCGGTTGGAATTGTCGGCGAGCACGTCGTTCACAATCTCATGGATCTGCTCTTTCAGTCCGGTAATAAACGCTCCGGCTTCATATTTCTTGTGCTCGATGTCGCGGAGCTTCTTCTCCCAGATACCTGTCAGCTCGCAACTCTTGAGCAGTTCCTCGTGGATGGTGTCAATCAGTTCGATACCCGTAGGGGTGGCGAGCAGGTTCTTGCGTTCCCGTCGGATGTAGTGGCGCTTGAACAAAGTCTCGATGATGCCAGCCCGGGATGACGGACGTCCGATACCGTTCTCCTTGAGTGCGGCACGCAGTTCATCGTTGTCGACAAACTTGCCCGCCGTTTCCATGGCACGCAGAAGGGTCGCTTCGGTATAGTATTTGGGTGGGGTGGTGCTCTTCTCTGTGAGGGTAGGCTGGTGTGTGCTCGTCTCCCCCTTGGTGAAAGTGGGCAAGGTGCGTTCCTCGTCCCCCTTCTTCTCATCGTTGTCGGGTGTCTGTTCCTCCTTGCCGTAGACGGTGCGCCATCCCGGACTGAGTATTTCCTTGCCGGTCACCTTGAACTCCACGTCTTCTACTTGTCCCAATACCGTGGTGGTAGAAAACTTGCAGTCGGGGTAGAAGACGGCGATAAAGCGTTTGGCAATCAGGTCGTAGACATTGCGCTCCATGTCTGTAAGGTTCATGGCGGCTACACCTGTCGGTATGATGGCGTGGTGGTCGGTCACCTTGGACGTGTCGAATACCTTTTTGCTTTTGGGCAGTGGCTTGTCTAAAAGAGGCAGTGTAAGTGCCTCGTAGCCGCGCAGACCGCGCAGTGTATTGGGACATTTGGGGTATATGTCATCACTCAGAAACTGGGTGTCCACACGTGGGTAGGTGGTCAGTTTCTTCTCGTACAGACCCTGTATCAAGTTGAGTGTCATCTCTGCGGAATAGCTGAACTTCTTGTTACATTCCACTTGCAGCGAGGTCAAGTCGAAGAGATGTGGCGGCGCTTCCGTTCCGTTCTTCTTCGTCACACTGGTCACGGTAAACGGTTTGCCCTCGATAGAAGCAAACGAAAGCTCTCCTTCTTCCTTAGAAGTGAACTTCCCCTTGGTGGCAGTGAACAGCGTATCGCGGTAGATTGTCGACAGCACCCAATAAGGTTCGGGCTTGAACTGTTCTATTTCCTTTTGCCTGTTCACAATTAGGGCGAGCGTCGGCGTCTGCACACGACCGATGCTGAGCACCTGTTTGTTCTGTCCGTACTTCAGCGTATAGAGCCTCGTGGCGTTCATGCCCAATATCCAGTCACCGATGGCGCGGCTCATTCCTGCCATGTAGAGCGACTGGTATTCCCCCTGGTCTTTCAGGTTTTGAAATCCTTCCTTGATGGCTTCGTCGGTCATCGACGATATCCAAAGGCGCTTCACGGGGCATTTTGCCTGTGCTTTCTGCATCACCCAGCGCTGGATAAGCTCTCCCTCTTGTCCAGCGTCACCGCAGTTGATGATGCCGTCGGCATTCTTCATCAGTTTTTCGATGACGGTGAATTGCTTCTTGATGCCATCGTCTTCAATCAGTTTGATGCCGAAACGCGGTGGAATCATCGGCAGTGCTGCCAGACTCCAGCGCTTCCACATGGGCGTGTAGTCGTCAGGCTCCTTGAGCGTGCAGAGGTGGCCGAATGTCCAAGTCACCTGATATCCGTTGCCTTCCATGTACCCTGCGTGTGAACTGTTTGCCCCAATGATGCGTGCAATGTCCTTTGCCACGCTCGGTTTCTCGGCTATACAAACTATCATCTGATATTTCCCTTTTTGATGTAAACAGGGTACAAAGTTAATGCTTTTTCCCCACTTTCGGGGCGTTAATAGCCCAAATCTTCATCCACGAGGATGACGATGTGACGCTTTGCGGGGTGGGAATTGCGCAGGAAATGAATGTAGTTGCAGATGCTTTCGGGCGAGTTGCAGTTGTGGCAGATGCCGTCTTTCTGGCACGGTGTGTTGATATCGAAGCGTGCGGCATTGATGGGGGCTGCTGTGGATCGTGCCCGTGCCAATGCCGACGGAACGTCCTGGCACACCTTATTTAGTCCCACCACGAAGATCACCCGCTTAGGTCCCCACGTGATGGCTGCCACACGGTTGCCGTTGCCATCGATGTTCACCAGCACGCCATCCTCGCTGATGGCGTTCACGCTGCTCAGATAGAAGTCGCAGTCGAAAGCTTTGCGGTAGATTTCCTCTTTCTGTTCCGGTGTTGTGATGCTTTCGCGGTCGTAGACGGTGTATGCTCCTGCGTTCAGGGCAGCAGTGATGCCGCTGGTGCGGATGCTTGCAGAGCCTCCCCAGGTCACGGAGCTTCCTTCTGGTATCAGTGCTTTCACTTGTTCCACGGCATCGGCTGCCGTCTTGCAGAAGTATGCTTCAAAGTGTCTGCGTTCCAGATTGGCAATCATCTTGCGTGCCAGTTTCTCGTTGCGTATTGCTCTTGGTGTGGTCATAATCGTGTCTTTGTAGTTTATTTCTTACAAAAATACGGGTTTTCAGTGATATTCTTCGTATCTTCGTGCAAGTTTTATCGTTTTTTGAGGTTATATACATGTAACAAGAAACGAATATAATGTATAGACTATTTGTATATATCATCCTTCCGGTGCTGCTGTTCACATTCTCAGCCTGTGGCAGTAGTGGTGACGATATGCCGCAGAGCGGAATGTCGGACGGCAGTGAAGTCTCCTACAAAGGCGTGTGGACGTTTGGCGACCAACGCGTAGACGGCAAGATGACCGTGTCGTCCATGCAGTTCCAATATCCCGATTTCCCCATCCAGCAGTTGGTCTCCGTTCTCTTTCCCGGACGTCAGCTGACTTGCCAGGGCGGCACCTACGGCATGGAATACACCCTGCAAGGGTCGTCGGACAAGGCTGCCTACTATGCTTTGCGCGACAATGTGTGGCAGACAGAGGTGAAGGTTGACGGCAACACACGCATATTAAGGTTGAATTTCATCACCCTTCCTCTCGTCTCGGGCTTCCATTCAGGCAGCCAGGCCACCTATTCCAGCATGTCTGACAGCTACCTGGTCACCTTGCGGCTCACCGGCTATGAACTGGTGGATGCCGACGGAGCAGTGGAAGAACAGGCGGAAAGCGGGTTGACACTCACGTTCACAACAAAGAAATAACAGTCAATAGCAATATAAATTGGAATCAGAAGAGCAACTCCAACAGGGAGTAAGGCAAGGCGACCGCACAGCCATGCACGAGGTGTATGAGCGCTATGCGGGGTATGCCGCAGCGGTGGTCAGACGCTATGTGACCGACCGCGATGCTGCACACGACCTGTTGCAAGACAGTTTCGTGAAGGTTTTCACGCGGATAGACACTTTCACCTATCGTGGTGAAGGTTCGTTCCGGGCGTGGATACTGCGCATCGTGGCAAACGAGTCGCTCAACTACGTGCGGCAGAACCAGAAGTCCTCGTTCACCGATGATGTGCCCGATGCTCCCGATGAAGATCCCGATGTGGGGCTGGTGCCTTCCGATGTGCTGATGGATATGGTTGCCCAGTTGCCCCCCGGATACAGAATGATACTCAACCTCTTTGTCTTCGAGGGCAAGAAGCATAAGGAAATCGCCCAGTTGTTGGGCATTAGCGAGGGAACTTCGGCTTCGCAATACCTCCGTGCCAAGCGACTGCTGGCACGCATGATTAAGGATTACATAAAACGACAATGACATGAACAAAGATAATTGGACAGATTTACTGCGCGAAAAGCTGGCTGACGAACAGTCGCCTGTGCCCGATGGACTGTGGGCAGACATCGAGCGGCAACTCGACATCGCCTCTCCTGCAACACGGAAACCGCATGTGGTGCCGCTCTATCGGTGGGTGGCAGCTGCCGCATGTGTGCTTGTGCTCGTGGGTGTGGGGCTCTCTTTGTGGAACGGCACTGCCGACTCTCCTGTCGGAAGAGCCATGCCTTCGGTTGCCATGCGGCATTCGGCATCCACAGAGACTGGTTCTTCCTCATCTGCATCGGTCTCTTCTGCTGAGGAAGATGCTCCTTTACTTGCTGCTGCGGATGCGGATAAGAGCGTCAAGGGTACTATATATAATAAGGTGGAGAATGAACCTGTCGCATCGGCTGAGGCTGGCCATCCGTCCGCTTCTTCATCACCAGCGTCAACTGAAGGTGCGGAGAACGGTCGTGTTCCTGCAGATACGGTGGCGGTGAAGATCCCGAAGTCGAAGTATACGGGCACTTATCCCCGTCACGAATCTTCACAGATGGAAACGTCGATGGCGCAGTTGGCATCCGTCAAATCCTCGCGCCGCTCCGGGTGGAGCACAGACCTTTATGCCTCCAACATGATGTTGGGAAACATGTCGAGTGGCGTCAGCACATCGCCTGTGTTGGCAGTGATGGCGAGCAGTGTGTCGCCGGAGTTTTCCGACAACGACATTTTCCTCTCCTCTTCTATGCCCCGCTATGTGGAAGATGCCAAAGAAAAGGTCGACCACAAGGTGCCCGTCAGTGTGGGGGTGTCGGTGAAATACCGCTTGGATGACCGCTGGGCGTTGTCTACGGGTTTGGTATACACCCGCCTCCGTTCTGATTTCACCCATCAGGTGAGCGGCAACAGCATTGTCGACGAGCAGACGCTCCACTATGTGGGCATCCCCTTGAAGGCGGAATACCGCGTGTGGAGCATCGGCAACCTGCACACCTATGTGGCTGCAGGCGGTGAACTTGACAAGAACATCAAGGCGAAAGTTTCTACCGACGGGGTGGAAAGCGACATGAGGAAAGACCGTTTGCAGTGGTCGGCAGATGCAGGTGTAGGCGTACAGTATGACATCATGAGTCAGTTGGGCGTCTATGTGGAGCCAGGTGTGAAGTATTATTTCAACAACCACTCGCAGCTTGAAAACTCGTTCAAGGACAAGCCGTGGAACTTCCACTTGCAGTTTGGCGTGCGCTGGAATATCAATTATCACTGAAAGTAGTTTGCTTTATTGGATAATAATACCTAATTTTGCAGCTAAAAACAAGATATGAGCAAAGGAAAACTACAGAAATTCGCCGAGATGGAGACCTTCAAGAATGTGTTTCAATATCCGTTCTCGGTGGTCGAGAATGTGCCTTTCGAGATGAAAGGCAAGTGGCGCGAGGAATATTTCCACAATGACAACCCCATCGTGCTGGAACTTGGCTGCGGCAAAGGGGAATATACGGTGGGGCTGGCAAAACTCTTTCCAGATGTCAACTTCATTGGTGTTGATATCAAGGGCGCCCGCATGCACACGGGTGCCAAACAGGCTTTGGCGGAAAACTTGCCCAATGTGGCATTCCTCCGCACCAACATCGAGATCATCGACCGCTTCTTTGCTGAGGACGAGGTGCAGGAAATCTGGCTCACCTTCAGCGACCCGCAGATGAAGAACCCTCGCAAACGACTCACCAGCACCTACTTCATGGAACGCTACCGTCGCTTCCTTGTCGATGGCGGATTGATACATCTGAAGACCGACTCCAACTTCCTCTTCACCTACACCACCTATATGGTTGACGTCAACCGCCTGCCTTTGCTCTTCCGTACGGAAGATCTCTACCACACAACGGGCATCGACGAACAGACCAACCGCATCCTGGGCATTCAGACCTACTATGAAAGCCAGTGGATAGACCGAGGCTTGAACATCAAATACATGAAATTCCGCTTGCCTCACGAGGGCACACTCGCTGAGCCGGACGTTGAGATACCGCTCGACGACTACCGGAGCTATCGCCGCACCAAGCGCAGTGGCTTGGAGACCAGTAAGTGACGGGACCAACAAGATTTCTTTTCTTACCATAAAATAATCGGGCAGACCTGCTGATGCAAGTCTGCCCGATTTGTTGATATGCGTTTCACGCAGTTTATCTGTATTGGCTCAATTTCGGATATTTGCTATATAGGTTCTTGTTCTGCAGCTCCTCGTCGGCGTGAATACGGTAGAGGTAGTAGATGCTGTTCTTGGTAAAGGAAGAACCGTCAGCGAATTTCGTGGTGTAATGTCCCTCGCCAGTAGCGGTTTCCGGATCGTTCTCCGTATCGTTGTCCTCGTATACGGTCACGCCTTCTACCTCGCGAGCCTCACGCTCCACGCTCTGCTGGTTGCGTATGATATCGGTCAAGGCAAAGCCTTCGCCCCACAATTCCTTGCGGCGCTCCATCCAAATGGCTTCCAGCAGATCGTCGCCCGTGGCAGTAATGGCAGGTGCGGTCTTGCCGTCCCTCATGCGTGACTGCTGCAGG
This sequence comes from Lachnospiraceae bacterium, assembly GCA_963654295.1. GTDB lineage: Bacteria > Bacteroidota > Bacteroidia > Bacteroidales > Bacteroidaceae > Prevotella. The sequence continues at coordinate 17,709 of CAVJZZ010000046.1, forward strand.
TCGTGCAGCAACTCGCGTGCTTCTGCCTCTTTGTTGATGTGGGCAGCGGCTTCAGCCTTGATCAGATAGATCTCTGAAGTGCGCATCAAGGCATAGTTGGTCAGGTCATTGTCTTCGTCTACCATCTTGAACTTGTCGTTCAACAGGCGGACCGTAGCACCTCCTTGCAGGGTGTAGCCCCAGAATGAGAAGAGGTCGCCGCGGTAGTCGTCATCGCTAAACTTGTCTGCGAAGTTGGGATCCACGCAGAGACTGCCGTAGCCATTGAGCGAGTTGGTCTTGAACCATCCCACATACGCACCGTCGCAATCGTCGAGGGTCGAGGTGTATGCCCACAGCCATTCCTTGTTGGTATAGTCGTTAAAGCCCTCCTTGTATTCGCTTTCGGTCATGAGATAGTCATTGCGTTCGAGCACTTGCGAAGCATAGTTGTAGGCATCCTCCCACTGGCGTGCGTAGAGACAGGTGCGGGCGAGCAACCCCAATGCCGCAGTATAGTCGATCTTGTATTGGCTGGCTTGTGCCGAACCGTGCGAGTAGCTCGACGGTATCAGCTCTACCGCCTGCTTCAGGTCGCTGATGGCCTGAGCATAAACCTCAGATACGCTCGATGCAGGGTTGCCGCTCAGTGCGGTTCCGAGGGTGGTCGGTTCTGTGTAGATGGGCACGCACACGGCATTCGGATCCTTGTCGATAGCGAACGAATAGTGCGAAGCGAGCATCATATACATGAAACCGCGGGTGGCGTATGCCTGTCCCTTAATGCGGTTCTTGTCGCTCTGTGTGCCTGAAGCGTTGTCTACATAGGCGATCACGTTGTTGCTGTTGTTGATGGCATCGTAGCACATTGTCCAGCAGAAGCGCACATGCTGACCGCGGGCGTAACCGGACGTGAGGTTGTAGCCGTCAGTGAAACCATAGCTCTTGGCTTTCACGCAGTCGCTGCCCATGAAGTCGTCATTGAGCAGGATGCTACCCAATCCGAGAGACTGATATGAGAGACCATCGTTGAACACATAGCTCCAGGTGCCGTTCAGCACGTCATCGGCATATGTGGTGGTCTTGAACGCATTGTCGGCATCAAGTGAAGTGGTCGGTGCCGTGTCGAGGTTACAGGCCGTGAGGGTGGCGAGTGCCGTGAGCGCCACACCTATCTTTGTGATATATTTGTTCATTGTCCTATTCCTTTTACCTTTAAAGTTTAACATTGATGCCGAACGAGATGGTCTTCATGGCAGGATAGCGATATGACACCACGCCACTGAGTGGCTGCTCGGGGTCGAGACCCTGCTGACTGTGCAGTGTGAAGAGGTTCTCTGCCTGCACGAACACGTTCACGTCTTTCATATATGCGTTGCGGACGAGTGCCTGTGGCAACTGGTAGTTCAGTGTGACGGTCTTCAGACGGAGGTAGCTGCGGCTCACGAGCCAGCGTGAAGACGAACTGGTGAAGTAGCTTGTGCCGCTGTATACCAATCTTGGCACATCGGTGTAGCGGTTGTCTTCAGTCCAGCGGTTGAGCATGTCTTTGCTCAAAGCATTGCCGTTTCCGCCAGTCACGCGTATCATTGACGTATAGTCGTTGTTATAGAGCTTGCCACCCAAAGCGTAAGAGAACTGTGCTGAAAGGGTAAGACCTTTCCAACGGACATCGGTAGAGAAACCGCCGCTCAGGCTTGGCAAAGAACTTCCGCACTTCACCTTGTCCTTGTCTGCAACCAGGCTGCTGTAGTTTTCGGTTACGAGCTTGTTGCCCTCGTCGTCATAGTAGTACCACTGTGGATTACCGTTGTCAGGGTTCACGCCAGCCCACTCATAGAGCCAGTAGTCATAGAGCGAACCGCCCTTCACCCATTTCTTGGAGCTTTGCCACATCACATCGCTTGGCAATTCCACAATCTTGTTCTTGTAGGTGGTGGCGTTCACCGAGAGTTTCCAGGTCCAGTCCTTGGTGCGGATCGGTGTGCCGTTGAGGGTGAACTCCCATCCGTAGTTCTTCAGCTTGCCGATGTTGGCGTCGATGCTGGTGTAGCCCGATGACGGAACGAGTTCGCGGGCGAAGAGCAAGTCTTTGGATGCACGCTCGAAATACTCGATCGTACCCGACAGACGGTCGCCGAAGAAGCTGAAGTCCAAACCTACGTTGGTGTTCAGGTTGGTCTCCCAAGTCAGCTCAGGTGTAGCCATGCGGGATGCGTGGAGCGCATTCTCGCCTTGGAACTTGCTGATGCTGTAGAGTGCCTGATAGGCATAATAGCCTACGTTGTCGTTGCCCTGTGCACCATAGCTGGCACGGAGGGTGAGGTTGTCTACCCACTTCAAGGGCTGCATCCACTTCTCGTTCGAGATGCGCCATGATCCGCCGACAGACCAGAATGTGCCCCAACGGTGACCGGGAGCAAAGCGTGAAGAACCGTCGGAGCGGAGCGAAACGCTTCCGAAATAGGTGCGCTTGTAGGAATACTCGGCGCTTCCGAAGAAGCTGAGCAACTTATACTGGTCGCTGTTACCATCGAACGAAACGAGTGTGGAAGCTACATCTGGCTCGTAGTAGCCGTCAGCGATGACACCGGAACGTGATCCGCTGAAGTTTGAAGTGTTGTATTCGTAGTACTCCTGACCTACCATGGCGTGCACGTTGTGCACATCAGCGAAGGTGTGCTCGTAGTTGATCACGTTGTTGATGGTGAAGCCGGTGGTGCGTGTGTTGCCTTTATACGAGGTGCCCACAGGGTTCTTGCCGTAGGTGGGGTTCGAGTAGTCGTGCTGGAACAGACTGTTGTAGTCCAGGTTGGCAGTCATCTTGTAACTCAAATCCTTGATGGGCTTGATCTGAATGAATCCTTGCAGGGTGGCTGCATCGCGGTTACGCGTATGCTTGTCGTATAACATCGAGTGTGCGAGGTTCATACCCGAATAGCTGTTGGCACGGTATTTACCATAGTCGGGGATGCGGTTGCCGCTTTCATCGAGCAGATAGGCACCTGTGTCGGCGTCACGCTCGTATACGGGATAGAACGACGGCATGTTGCGGGCGAAGTTGACCACGTTGGTCGTCATGGTGTCGTTCTGCTTCGGATAGTTCTGCACAGAGTGTGCTGCCGACAGATTCAAGCCCACCTGCAACCAACTCTTCAAATCAGAAGTCACGTTGGTGCGCACGTTGTAGCGCTTGAAACCAGAGCAGATGTAGGCACCCTGGTCGTCGAGATAACCCAATGAGAGATAGTATTTAGAGTTCTTGCTGCCGCCCGATACGCGTGCGCTCAAGTCGGTATAGTGTGCGTTCTGGGTCAGGGCGTCCTCCCAACTGTCATCCCAAAGGGGAGTAGCACCGCTCACAATCTTGCCGTCGGTGCCCACGGGCTGTGAATACTGTGAACCGTAAGGGTTGATACCGAGCACTTTGACGACATTGCCAGAAGCCTTCGTGGCAGCATCGGCAGCCGACAGTCCGTCGTCTACGTATTTGTTGCGCATGGCTTCCCACTGCAACTCGAAGTATTCGTTGGTTGTGAGTTGGTTGTAGTCTGCCACAGCGCGGCTTGAGAAACCGTATTTGGCAGTCAGTTCAATGGTTGGGGCAGAGCCTTGCGAGCCTTGCTTGGTGGTGATCATCACCACACCGTTGGCAGCACGCGAACCGTAGAGCGACGCTGCAGCGGCATCCTTGAGCACCGTTACCGATGCGATATCCTGGCTGGAGATGTTGGCGAGTTTGCCGTCATAGGGCACACCGTCTACCACATAAAGAGGTGTAGTGGAAGCATTGACCGATCCCACACCGCGGATATATACCGAGGCATCTTCACCCGGCTGACCGCTGGTGGAGAACGACTGCAAACCAGCCACGGTTCCTTGCAGGGCTTTCGACACGCTGCTCACCTGTGAATTGGCTATTTTCTCTCCGCTTACCACGCCGGCAGAACCGGTAAAGGTAGACTTTGCGCGGGTTCCGTAAGGCACGGTGATGACCACCTCGTTCAGGTTCTCCGAACTTTCTGCCAGTTTTACAACCAGCTGGGTCTTGCCTTTCACGGGCACATTCACCGTGTTGTAACCCACGGATGTGAATTGTAATGTTGCGTTCTTGTCGGCTTCAATGCTGAATTTTCCATCGATTGAAGTCATGGTTGCTACTTTTTGTCCCAATACCTTCACGGTTACGCCAGGGACAGTTTCTCCGTTAGTGTCCTCGACAGTTCCGCTTATCTTGATTTTCTGTGCGTGTGCGCAGACTACGATAAGCAAAGCTATCAAGACAGAAAACAATCTGTTCATAACTTTGTCGTTAAAATTAAAAAACTAAATGTATAATTCTCTCTCTTTAAAAAGTACTATTTGCTAAATCTCTCTCTCTGGGGCTCCTTTTCGAAGCTATATCTTGATATTTCCTTTGTATTCGGCGGTTTATTGTGCACAAAGGTACTGATTAGAAATATAAAGGGGTGACAGACAAAAGATAGTTTAGCGTTTTTTTTTATATGTTAACAGTCTGAAAGCGAAGCCTTTCAGGCCACCTTCCAAGGTGGAAAAGAGCCGCTCTTCTATTTATAAATATGTATATGCTTAGGTGTCTGAGGCATGTCAAGAGCACATGTAGGAGGCGACGCGCCCTCGCGTCGCCCTTGTGCTTGTTCGAAGTGCATGTCTGAAATGCTTGTAATGAAATGCTTGACATGCCATTCATCTGCCTTTGGGTCGACGCGAGGACGCGTCGACTACTACACTGTGCTTGTCGTAGTAGGTGCGGCGTCCACGCCGCATCCTCAGCCCTTGCGTCTTGACTTCATTGCTGAAGCCCGCCTTATCCATGTCAGCAACTGGCTCTGATGATGTGAGAATACCGTCGCGTGCAGTGTTTGACAATTGTCGTGAAGATGTTTGACAATTGTCGTGAGATTGTTTGACAATTGTCGTGAGATTGTTTGACAATTGTC
>CAVJZZ010000047.1:0-22605 GCA_963654295.1 Lachnospiraceae bacterium
AGTTTGAGGAAAACGAAGAATTGAACAAACAATAGACAATCGCTTTAACCGCAAACACACTCAGTACCGCCTTCAGTACCGGTTAACCGAAACTGCAGTTTAGGTTAACCGGTACTGGAGTTTCAGTTAGCTGGTACTGCAGTTTCACTTAACCGGTACTGAGCATGAGATTAGGCTTCTGTTTTCAAGCAGTTTGGTTCATGCGCGAAAATAAGTATAATGGGGGCGCAAACAAGTTGCCTTTCGCCTTGTTTTTGTCTTCGATTTGCACTACCTTTGCATGAAAAGAACAAAGGTATGCAAACGAAATACTCATTGCCCCCCGAATGGTATCCGCAAAGCGGCATCCAGCTCACATGGCCCCACGCCCACACAGACTGGGCAGACTATCTGAACCAGATCACCGTCACCTTCCTGGAGATGACGCGTGCCATTGCACGCCACGAGAAGGTGCTCATCGTCACGCCCTACGTGGACGACGTACGCGCCATGGTGCTCTCTGCCACCGACGCCTCCCTCCACAGCAACATCGTGTTCCGCCCCTGCCCCACCAACGACACATGGGCACGCGACCATGCTTTCCTTTCGCTGCTGTCCGCCGACAGCCCGGAAGAGCACCCCGCACAGCTCGTCGACTTCCAGTTCAACGGCTGGGGAAGGAAGTTTGAGGCAGCTTTCGACAACCGCATCAACGCCCGTCTGTTCTTCGAAGGAGCTTTCCGAGGCACCCTTGTCAACCGCAACGAGTTCGTTCTCGAAGGCGGATCGGTGGAAAGCGACGGACGGGGCACCATATTCACCACCTCGCAATGCCTGCTTGCACCGCACCGCAACCAACCGCTCTCGCAAGCCGCCATCACCGAAAGGCTGAAACGATGGCTCGGTGCGGAGCGCATTGTATGGCTCGACCACGGCAACCTCATCGGCGATGACACCGACGGCCATATCGACACCATTGTGCGCACTGCTCCCGACGACACCTTATTATATATAGGCACCGACAACGTGAACGACCCGCAACACGACGATTTCAAGGCGCTTGAAGCCCAGTTGCAGACGCTCCGCACGCTCGACGGTCATCCCTACCGCCTGCTCAGGCTCCCCATTCCCGATGCCATCCACGACGGTGAAGACCGCCTGCCAGCTACCTATGCCAACTTCGTCATCATCAATGGAGCCGTGCTCTGCCCCACCTATGCCCAGCCCCATCACGACCAGGAAGCCGTCGCCACCCTGCAAAAAGCATTTCCCGACCGCGAGATCATCCCCATCGACGCACGCACGGTCATCCGCCAGCACGGTTCACTCCACTGCCTGACCATGCAATATCCCGAAGGAGTCATCGTCTGAGCACCCCACACACCCGGAAATTATGGATTCACAAGAAGCAGCCAAGCGGCTTGAAGAAAAAGACATCAAGCCCACCGCCAACCGAATACTCGTGCTGAAGACGCTGGTCAAAGAGCGGCGCCCCATGAGTCTGTCGAACATCGAGACCACCATGCCGATGATGGACAAGTCGAGCATCTTCCGTGTGCTCACGCTCTTCCTTGAGCATGATGTGGTTCATGCCTTTGAAGACGGGCGAGGTGTGCTCAACTACGAACTTTGCGAGCACCGCGGCCACTGCAACCATGCCGACGGCCACATACATTTCTACTGCGAGTCGTGCCAACGGTCGTTCTGTCTGGAAGACCAGCAGCTGCCCCACGTAGAACTGCCAGAAGGCTTCTATGCCCATTCCGTGTCGTTTGTCGTCAAAGGCGAATGTGCCGAATGTCGCAAGAAGCACCGATGAACGCTACTTGATATGAGGTGCCCCCAATGAATGTTATACGAAACCTCCAGCAAAGTAGCTTCTTGCAATATAATAAGAAGGCTCGTAGTAGGCGGAACTGTTATAGTTGTCTATTGTCTCACAGATGCCGTCATTATATACCCTTATGATGCCTTTGGCATAATCTTCCTCATCAAGTCTGGTTTGCAGGATAAGACGAGTATAGACCTTGCCCATGTCATGTGGAGTGGGAATGTGAGAACATAGTTCGGGGTCTACCTTTGTAATATCGAAGTCACCTGGCTCCAACCGAAAGTCATGCCTCCAGTCGTCTGCTACTTTTAGCGGGTTCTCGCAATGCAAGGTGTCGGCAATGGATAATTGACGCAATAAACCTTGGTAGCCAATCTTGTTGACCACATACTTGTTGCGTTGTTTCATCTGTCTGGCCACTCGTTCTATCATGCTGCAGACGAAGAACAGGTCGTTATCTGTGAGTTCTTCTTCGGGAAAATATATATTCTTCATAAAGATGTCTTCTTATAGATGTTACAACGAGTAATTTGATACATACTTGATGCAACCTAATGCCTTCTGTGTGCAGAATACAACTTGATGCGTAGGATACTTGAATTTCACAAGAGCCCAGAACGCTTCTCTGCTGATTTCCCCCGAGACAAGGTCTTCCACAAAATTCCAGATTGTGTCATCTGCCATTGGTCCCTCCACAATGTCATAGCCGTGCGGGATTCCTCTTCTGCAATCCACGATGAAGTCGAGCCATTCCTCTGTCATTTCTTTGAAAATCTTGGTCTTGCAGCCATCATACCCCGTGAATTCGTAGAGGTTTACGATATGTTTGTCCTTCTTGGTCAGTGCCCATTTCTTGGCTTGCTTCTCAAAGTTGGTGCAGTAGAATCCATATCCGAAGTCTTTCTCGTAACCTCGGATACGAATATCGGGATGTTCCACGATGACATTGCTGCCATGATATATGGTTTGTGCCATTATTCTTTGCTAAAATCATTATTTCACAGCAAATTTACGCTTATTCGTTCTAATCACCAAACATTTACAAGTGAAAAGTGCCTACTCCTCATGTTACTCCTACACGAAATTGCTGACGGCATACGTTAGAGCTTGGTTGGTGATACATCACCTGTCAACTGCATCAATGCCACCACAGCCTGGTTGTAGTCGTTGATGGCGGTGGCATGTTTCATCTTCATGCCGATGCTTTCCTGCAGTGCGTTGACATATTCTACGTAGCTAATCTCTCCGTTTTCATATTCCACGGTGCTGAGCCTACCAAGTTCCTCGGCACGGCTATCACCCTCTTTCTCGTAATAAGCCAAACGGTTGTATGCAGTGGTATAGCGGTTGCGGCAAACCGTATAGTCGCTTTCGCGCTGGCTTTGCTGCTGTTTCATCTCCAGCTCCACCATTTCTCGTTCCTTCTTGGCAGCCTTCACCTTGGCACGTGTGGCACCCCAAAAGAGCGGTATGCCCACGCCCACCTCGAAGCCCATGAAGTTGCCGCCGTCATAGCGGGCACGGTTCTCGTGATAAGGGTCCCAACCCGTGATGACCATCTGGGTGCGCAGCCCGAGCGACAACGACGGTGCATAACCGTTCTTCTCTACGGCCACGCCCTTGTCTGCTACCGCCATGCGGTTCTGTGCATACCGCCCCTCGGCAGTCTGCTGATAGTCATAGTCTGACAACACATAACTCAAGGGAGTCAGGCGGGTGTCTGCCGGCATGATGGGGTCGGTGGTGTTGAGCAAAGTCATCAGTCTGTTCTGTGCCACGCCACGTTCGCTCTCTGCCGATGCCAGTTCGAGGCGGTTCTCCTGCATCATCCGTTCTGCCGACAGCAGTTCCAGTTTGCGGCTCTCGCCGGCAGCATACCGCTTGGCAGCCGTGTCATGATAACGCGCGAGCACGCTGTCTTGGCGCTGCAGGATATGGATTCGCTCCACCTGATAGACCAACTGCCAATAGGCAGCCGCCACCTCGCCACGCAGTTGGTTTCGCACCACCTCCTTCTTGCTCCGCTCCGCCTGCGCCTCAGCTTTCAACTGGCTGCGGCGGGCGATATAGGCTGTGGGGAAGTCAATGGTCTGCGATAGCGTGAGCGCATTGTCAGGACTGCCGCCCGAGGTAGGGTCTTGCGAGAGCGACAGACTGGTCTTCTCCACATCCCAGGCAGTGCCCTGCAATGCCTGCGCACGCTCTGTAGCCTTGTCTGCCGCCTGCATCTGATAACTGCGTTCCACTGCCATGTCGAGACATTGCGCGAGTGTGAGCGTCTTGTTGTCGGCTTCTGAGGTCTGCCACGAGAGCATGCCGAGGACGATGAGTGATATTGTTTTCATGGATATTGCTTTCATTTCTTTGTAAACGTTTTATAGATAGCCGGCAACACGAGCAGGGTGAGCAGCGTGGAAGTGACGAGTCCGCCAATGACCACAGTGGCTAAAGGCCGCTGCACCTCAGCCCCGTCGCCGTGCGAGAGCGCCATGGGCAGGAAGCCCATGGAGGCTACGAGAGCCGTCATCAGCACCGGACGCAGGCGTATCATGCAACTGTCGATGATGCGGCGGTGGATATCCGCCACGCCGTCACGCTGCATCTGGTTCATCTGTCCGATGAGCACGATGCCATTGAGCACAGCCACACCGAAGAGGGCGATAAACCCGACACCAGCCGAGATGGAGAAAGGCATGCCGCGCAACCACAACGCCCACACGCCGCCTATCGCAGCCAACGGAATGGCGGAGAAGACATAGAGCGACTCACGCAGGTTTTTCACCGTAGCATAGAGCAGCAGCAGGATGACCAGCAACGCCACGGGGATGACCACGGCCAGTCTGCCGACGGCGCTCTGCAAGTTCTGGAACTCGCCGCCATAGGTGTAATAATACCCCTCGGGCATCTTCAGTTTCGCATCGAGTATCTGTTGTATCTCATCCACGGTGCTCTGCACGTCGCGCCCCTTCACATTGAATCCCACATAGATGCGGCGTGCCCCGTCTTCGTGCGACACCTGGGCTGGTGCCGACGCATACTCCACATCGGCTATCTGCGCCAAAGGCACATTGCCGCCACCAGGCAACGGCACGGGAAGCGAGCCAAGCGACTCGGTGGTGCGGTCGGCTCCCGACATGCGGAGCACAAGGTCGAACTTCTTCTCACCCTCGTATACCGCTCCTGCCACACCACCGGCAAAGGTGGTTTCGAGCAACGTATTCACATCGTCGACGCTGACGCCGTATTCCGCCATGCGCTCATGATTGTAGTGCACCTGAATCTGGGGCAGTCCCGACACCTCTTCCACATAGATGCCGCTCACGCCCCGCACTCCTTCGATGAGCCTTTTCACACGACCAGCCTGTTCGGTAAGCGTAGTGAGGTCGTCGCCGAAGATCTTGATCGCCACATCCTGCTTGATGCCGGTGAGCAGTTCATTGTTGCGCATCTGTATGGGTTGCGATATTTCAGCCTCCAGTCCGGGTATGGTCTTGAGCGTTTCCTCCATCTTCTCCATCAGTTCGTCGGTGGTCTCTGCCGACGTCCACTCCGCCTTGGGCTTCAGGGCTATCATGATGTCGGCACGCTCCACGGGCATCGGGTCTGTGGGAATCTCCGCACTGCCGATGCGGCTGACCACCTGCTTCACTTCGGGATATTCCGCACGAAGCAGCTTCTCGGCTTTCGTGCAACTCTCGACCATCTGCGAGAGTGATGTGCCCTGCGACATGCTCATCTCGACGGCAAAGTCGCCTTCCTCCAAACTCGGGATAAACTCGCCGCCGAGAAACTTGAAGCCGACGAGACTCACGCAGAACAGTGCCACAGCCGCCGTGATGACATTCTTGTGCTGCACGAGCACCCAGTCGAGCACGGGTCTGTACAATGTCTGCAACTTCTCGATCATGCGGTCGGAGAAAGTACGGTCGGTATGCACCTTACGGCTCAGGAAGAGTGCACTTGCCATGGGCACATAGGTGAGCGAAAGGATGAAAGCGCCGAGGATGGCAAAGAAGACTGTGAGCGCCATCGGACGGAACATCTTGCCTTCTATGCCTACCAACGTCATGAGCGGCACATAGACAATCATGATCATGATTTCACCGAAAGCAGCGCTCTGCCGTATGCGCGATGCAGAGAAGTGCACCTCTTCGTCCATCTCCTTACGCGAAAGCCGCAAGGTGGGATATTTGGCACGGCTGCCGTTGATATGGGTAACCACCGCCTCGACGATGATCACCGCCGAGTCTACAATCATGCCGAAGTCGATGGCACCGAGGCTCATCAGGTTGCCGGCGATGCCGAAGGTCTCCATCATGCCGAAAGCGAAGAGCATGCTCAACGGGATGACGCTCGCCACCACCATGCCGGCACGCCAGTTGCCGAGAAAGAGGATGAGTACAAAGATGACGATCAGTCCGCCCTCAATCAAATTGCGGGCTATCGTTCCCTCTACACGGTTCACGAGATTGGTGCGGTCGATAAACGGTTCGATGACCACCCCCTCGGGCAGCGACTTCTGTATCTGTGCAATACGCTCCTTCACATTGCGGCTCACCTGCTGGAAGTTTTCTCCCTTGAGCATGATGGCGATGCCTGCCACCACCTCGCCATCACCATTGCGGGTGACAGCACCGAAGCGCGTGGCATGTCCATACTGCACGGTGGCAACGTCGCCAACGCGCACAGGCGTGCCGTTAATGGTCTTAATGGTGATGTTGGCAATGTCTTCAAGCGACTTCACCACGCCGAGCCCACGGATGTAATATTGCGTGGAATTTTCCTCGATATAACTGCCGCCCGTGTTGGCATTGTTGCGTTCGAGTGCGGCATACACCTCACCGACGGTCAAGGCATTGGCGTTCAGCCGGTCGCTATTGAGTGCCACTTCATACTGTTTCACATAGCCGCCCCACCCCGACACTTCCGCCACACCGGGTGTGCCCGACAGTTGCTTGCGCACAATCCAGTCTTGTATGGTGCGCAGTTGGGTGAGCGAGTACTTGTGTTCATAGCCCTTCTTGGCACGCACGGTGTAGTGATAGATTTCTCCCAGTGCCGTGGCAATGGGGCCCATCTCTGTATCCGTGTTCTTGGGCAAGTCTTTGGTGGCAGTTTCGAGCATCTGGTTCACCTGCGAGCGTGCCCAGTAGATGTCGGCATCGTCGTCGAACACGAGCGTGATGACCGACAGTCCGCTACGCGAGATACTGCGGCGTTCCTGCAGACGCGGTATGTTGGCGAGCGCCATCTCGATGGGGGTGGTGATATATTGTTCCACCTCCTGTGCGCCCAGCGACGGTGCTTGGGTGATCACCTGCACCTGGTTGTCTGTGATATCAGGCGTGGAGTCGAAGGGAAGTTGCACGAGCGACCATACGCCCCATGCCACAAGAGCCAGCGTGAATACGCCCACCACAAGCTTGTGGCTGATGGAATAGGTGATTAACTTCTGAAACATGTCAGTCCTCCTCCCCGTGTTCGCCCGTGAGCGAGGCGAGATAATAGGCGTTGCCTGTCACAATCTTCTGTCCCTTGCGTATATGCTTGCACAATGCCACCTCGGTGTAGCCGTCTTGCGTCACACCAGTGGTCACCTCGTGGCGTGAGAACACGTATTCACCCTTGCGGGGCGACTGGTTGAGGGCAAAAATATAGTTCTTTCCCTCGGCTGTGACAATGGCGTTGGAAGGCAACGTGCGGCACTGGGTGCGCCCTGTGGCGATGCTGCCGCTCACATACATGCCGTCAAAGAGTTTGGCGGTATGGGGTGTGGGGTCGAGCTTCACGTGCACAGCCACCGCCTTGGTGCCGTCGTTGAAATATTCGTTCATGCCATAGACACGTCCGCTCACCGCCACACCGGGTTGGTTGGTGAGCGAGAGCAACACGGGATTGCCCACCTTCACCTTATTTATATCTTTCTCAAAGACGTTGAGGTCGCACTCCACCGCCGCATTGTTGCGGATGGTCATCAGCGGCGTCTGCATGTCGGCGTAGCCGCCCAGCGTGGCTGTCAGCTTGCTCACCGTACCGCCCACAGGGGCACGTAGGGGGAAGACGGTGACAAACTTGCCCTGCCCTACCATGGCAGGACTGATGCCCATCTGCTGGAGTTGACGCCCGATGCCGGTGAGGTTGGCCTGTGCCACCTGATATTGTTTCTGTGCTTGTTGCAGTGTCTTCTTCACGCCAGCACCACTTGCTGCCAAGGTCTGCTGGCGGTTCATCTCCGTGCGCGACAGTTCCACGTCTTTCGCAGCCGAGTAGTATTCGCGCTGCAGAGACAAGATGTCGGTGTTCTCCACCGTTGCCACCACCTGTCCGCGGTTCACGCGCTGTCCCTCCTTGACCAGGATACTCTTCACTACTCCGCCCATCAACGGCGACACCTCACCCACATTCTGTGCGCGAAGCACGAGGGAGCCATTCGCCTGGAGGGTGGCATCGAGTGTCCGGTCGGTCACTTCGCCCATGCGCAAGTCTACCGCCTTCACCTGCTTTTCGGAGAGGGGAATGTTTTCGTAGTCCACTTCCTCTTCATTTTCTGCCTGCTGTCCGCCGCTGGCAGAACCTCGTTGCCATAGCGTGAAACCGCCCAAAGCAATGGCTGTGACCGCCACAATAAACAATAGTCTTTTTACCATATTCGTATCGTCCTTCTTGATGTTTCTGCTGCAAAGGTAGAAAAAGCACGGTGCAACCCGGTTGCAAAAGTGAAAGGCGACGCATACTTCGCCTATCAAGCCCACTAAAAAGGCGACAACGACTTATTCTTGACGGCAAACTTGCCCGTATTGAACATTTTTACTATATTTGCACACATAATCATTGATTGTTTTACTTAATACGATCTAATATGTCATACGAAGAAATGGCACGATTGGAAGTGCTCAATGCCGTAAACAGCATCAATACGAAAGAGGAATTAGACGAGTTCAGGAATATGCTCGCCCACTATTTTGCAGCAAAAGCCCAAAAGGAAATCGATGAATTGTGGGATAAAGGAGATATTGACGAGGACAAAATAGAAGCTTGGGGACAAGAACACATGAGAACGCCTTATGCAACCTATCGTCCTTGATACAAACTGCTTATTGCAGATATTGCCGTCGAAGAGCATATATCATGCCGTGTGGAAACTTATTCTGGACGGTAAAATCTGTTTGTGTGTAAACACTGAGATATTGGAAGAATACGAAGAAATTATCAGTATGAAGACGTCGCCACAAATTGCGCACAACATCGTTGAAGCCATTGCACGGCTGTCTACAACCCGTTTTCAAACTTCGTACGTGCATTTTCGCTTGATTGAACAAGACCTTGACGACAACAAATTTGTAGATTGTGCCATTGCTGCAAATGCAGATTATATCGTTTCCAACGACAATCACTTTTCGATATTAAATGATATAGAATGGCCAAAGATTACAGTATTAAGACTTGACAAATACTTTCTAAACAAGGATTTTCAGCATCTTTTACAAGATTAACACATACCCACACTTTATTAGGAAAAACATGAAAATAGGATTTCTGCAACAGCACAACACCGCCGATGTGAAAGACAACTTGCGGCGACTCGCTGACGGTATCACAGACTTGGCGCACCGGGGTGCACAACTCATCATACTGCAAGAACTGCACAACTCACTCTACTTCTGCCAGACGGAAGACGTGGAACTGTTTAACCTGGCAGAGCCGATACCCGGTCCGTCAACAGGATTCTATGGTGAACTTGCCAAGCAGTTGGGCGTAGTCATTGTCACCTCGCTGTTCGAGCGCCGTGCACCCGGTCTCTACCACAACACAGCCGTGGTCATCGAACGCGACGGAACCATCGCAGGCAAATATCGCAAGATGCATATCCCCGACGACCCTGCCTACTACGAAAAATTCTACTTCACTCCCGGCGACCTCGGTTTCCACCCCATCGACACCAGCGTAGGCAGACTGGGCGTGATGGTATGCTGGGACCAGTGGTATCCCGAAGCCGCCCGACTGATGGCGCTACAGGGAGCCGAACTGCTCATCTACCCCACTGCCATCGGTTATGCAGCCGCTGATACGCCAGAAGAACAGCAACGGCAACGTGAAGCATGGACTACCGTGCAGCGTGGACATGCCGTAGCCAACGGTCTGCCTGTCATCGCCGTCAACCGTGTAGGCTTTGAGCCGGACCCCTCTGGACAGACACCAGGCATACAATTCTGGGGAAGCAGTTTCATCGCAGGTCCTCAAGGCGAGCTGCTATACCGCGCATCGGAACAAGAAGAAGAAAGCATCGTGGCAGAAATAGACCTCGCACACAGTGAGGATGTGCGCCGCTGGTGGCCCTTCCTGCGCGACCGCCGCATAGACAACTATACAGACATCACCAAACGCTTCATAGACTAAGAACGGAAATTGCATATGCCCCGTTTCACGCATCGCTATCGAAAATTTATCAACTTTTTTTTGAAGAAATGCAATAATATGTTAAGTCACCCGTTTATTATAATAAATTGAGTGAACACGAATGAATATTTATATTTTATATACCTTGGGGGCATTCTTGATGAGTTGCTTGTGCGGGTTCTTTTTCATACCCGCCATCTTGAAATTCTGCAAAGACAAGCAGCTCTATGATTTGCCGGATACCAGGAAAAGACACAAGACGGCAGTTCCACGACTGGGCGGCATCGCGTTCATGCCGAGTATGGTCATCTCTTTTCTGCTCGCAATGCTGACGCTCTGCGCCGTAAACGGACAAGATGTGAAGGTCAGCGCTGCAAGCGTCTATCTGCTCGCAGGCACGTTGCTGGTCTATTCCGTCGGCATTGTCGACGACATCGTGGGCTTGCAAGCCATGCCCAAGTTCCTCATCCAGATACTTGCGGCATGCTTCCTGCCTTTCGCCGGTTTATACTTCAATAACCTCTATGGCTTTTGCGGCATCTATGAGATTCCCGCCTATGTGGGTATCCCGCTCACCGTCTTCACGGTGGTCTTCATCGACAACGCCATGAACCTTATCGACGGCATCGACGGACTGGCTTCCGGACTGAGCATCATTGCCCTGGCAGGCTACTGCCTCCTGTTCATGCACATCTATGCCTGGATCTACTGCATGATGATTGGCGGTCTCGTCGGAGTGTTGGTGGCATACAGCTACTACAACGTGTTCAGCAAGACCAAGAAACTCTTCATGGGCGACTCGGGCAGTTTGACGTTGGGCTTCATCCTTGCGTTTCTGTTCGTGAAATACTCCATGTACACACCCATCATGAACCAATGCACTCCCGGAGGTTTTCTGATGGCCTATTCCCTGCTGATTGTTCCCGTGTTCGACGTGGTGCGCGTGATTTTGGTCCGTCTGCGCCAACACAAACCTCTGTTTGATGCCGACCGCAACCACATCCACCACAAGCTGTTGGATATGGGCATGTCGCAGCACCAGGCACTGATCACCATACTGACCATGGCTGTGTTTTTCGTGGCACTGAACCGAGTGGCTGAGCATTGGTTGTCTGTCACCGTCATCGTTGCCATCGACATCGTGGCATACATAGTATTCCATGAAGTGGTGAACCAGAAAATCAGAAGAAAGGAGCTGACGCATGAAGAGAGTCTGTGATTTCGTCATCGCACTGATTTCCCTCATCGTTTTCTCTCCGCTGTTCCTGCTGTGCTATATTGCGGTGAAACGTGAAGACCGGGGTCCAGCCATCTTCAAACAAGAACGCATCGGCAAGGGCGGCAAGCCATTCTTCATCTACAAGTTTCGCAGCATGACCGTCGAGGCAGAGGAAAAAGGTCCACTGCTCTACTGCCACGAGAACGAGACCCGCATGACACACACCGGGAAATTCCTTCGCGAGCACCATCTGGACGAGTTGCCGCAGTTGTGGAACGTGCTCAAAGGCGACATGGCATTCATCGGTCCGCGTCCCGAGCGCAAGTTCTATATCGACAAAATCATGGAACGTGACCCCCGTTACGAACAGCTCTACCAGGTACGGCCCGGCGTAACATCCTACGCCACGCTCTATAACGGCTATACCGACACGATGGAAAAGATGCTGAAGCGACTGGAATTGGACCTCTACTATCTGGAACACCGCTCATGGCGCTTCGACTTCTCCATCCTTTTCAAGACATTCGTCAGCATCGCCTTCGGCAAGAAATTCTAAGAAGGCCATCCCTCAAGTCGCATGAACAAGACACTAATGCGACTTGATTCGTTTATATAGTATCTCTATCAACTTCGGCACACCATATTGTTCCCACTCGCTCTCCTCGATCCAATGATAGTCTGAGGGGAGCTGGGGTTTCGTTGCCGTTTCGAGCAGATAGAAATCGGCATAGAGGATGCGATGGGTGAGCACGTGCTTCACGTGAGACGCCAACTGTGTGAGCGTTGTTTCTTCCGGGTTAACGTTCAGCATCGTGAAGATTTCCTGCGGTGATGCCGCCGACCGGTCTTCGTGAAGAGAGGCGTTGAAGGGTTCCCACAGTCCTTGCCAGATGTCTCCACTGCCACGCCGGCGTATGGCTGTCTGTCCGTTGCAGCGTATATATATATAAGTAAGGTGGCGCGTGGTCACTTTCAGGGTGCGCTGCTTCACGGGCAACTGCTCCACCCTGCCCGTCTGCAAAGCGGCGCAACTGTCTGCCAACGGACACAAAAGACAACGGGGCGACACGGGTGTGCACTGCATTGCCCCAAAGTCCATCATCCCCTGATTGTATGCCGATGCCTGTCGGGGCGGCAACAGCGACTGCGCCAAGGCGGAAAACTCCTTTTTTCCCTGTGTGGTATTGATGGGCGTGTCGATGCCGAAATAGCGCGAGAGCACCCTGTAGACGTTGCCGTCGACCACGGCTGCCGGCAGACCGAACGCTATCGAGGCGATGGCTGCCGCCGTGTAGTCGCCCACACCTTTCAGCTTCAGTATGTCTTCCAACGTGTCAGGAAACTTGCCCAGTGCCACAATCTGCCGTGCAGCAGCATGGAGATTGCGGGCACGGCTATAGTAGCCCAACCCCTGCCACAACTTCAACACCTCGTCTTCACTGGCGGCAGCCAATGCCCCGACTGTGGGATAGTGGCGCATGAAGCGCTCCCAATAATCCTGCCCTTGGCTGACGCGTGTCTGCTGGAGGATGATTTCGCTGAGCCAGATGGCATACGGATCCTTGGTTTCGCGCCAAGGGAGCACTCTGCCATGGTCGGCAAACCACTTCAATATCGTATTGGCAAAAGCCGGATGTTTTGTCATGCTGTATGGTTAATCACAAAACCGCAAGCCGAAGAGTCCTTGTTCCGACGCTTCCGCTTGCGGTTTTCTGTATAAAGAATTCGTTTGCGCTTAGTTCTTGAAACTGTGGATCGGTGCAGGAATACGCCCCACGCGGTTGACAAACGCATCGCAACTGAAGCTGTTCACAGGCATAATCGGTGCATGACCGAGCAGACCTCCGAAGTCGACCGTTTCGCCCACACCCATTCCCACGACAGGAATTACACGCACGGCAGTGGTTTTCTGGTTGACCATACCAATGGCAGCCTCATCGGCAATGATGCCCGAGATGGTTGTGGCAGGCGTATCGCCCGGTATGGCGATCATGTCGAGTCCTACAGAGCACACGCACGTCATGGCTTCCAGTTTTTCTATAGTCAAGGCTCCTGCCTCCACGGCATCGATCATGCCCTGGTCTTCGCTCACGGGGATGAAGGCACCACTCAAGCCGCCCACATAAGACGATGCCATGATGCCGCCCTTCTTCACCTGGTCGTTGAGCAGCGCCAAGGCTGCCGTAGTGCCAGGAGCACCAGCATGCTCCAAACCGATTTCCTTGAGGATGTCTGCCACACTGTCGCCGATAGCCGGCGTCGGTGCAAGCGAGAGGTCGATGATTCCGAAGGGAATGCCCAAGCGGCGTGATGCCTCCTTGGCAACCAACTGTCCCACGCGCGTAATCTTGAATGCCGTGCGCTTGATGGTTTCGCAAAGCACTTCGAAGCTCTCGCCACGCACGCTCTCAAGGGCATATTTCACCACACCAGGACCACTCACACCCACGCTGATCACAGCATCGGGTTCAGATACGCCATGGAAAGCACCTGCCATGAAGGGGTTGTCGTCGGGTGCATTGCAGAGCACCACCAGTTTGGCACAGCCCAATGACCCTTTGTCCTTGGTAGCCTCAGCCGTCTGCTTCACGATTTCGCCCATCAGACGGACAGCATCCATGTTGATGCCCGTCTTGGTAGAGCCGACGTTGACCGAGCTACAGATGAAATCGGTCTCTGCCAAGGCCTTCGGAATAGAACGGATGAGCAGTTCGTCGCTGCGGCTCATGCCCTTCGACACAATGGCGGAATAGCCACCGAGGAAGTTCACCTTCAACTCATGTGCCACGCGGTCGAGTGTCTTGGCTATCTTCACATAGTCGTCTGGTGTCTGGCATGCCGTGCCGCCCACCAGAGATATCGGAGTGATGGCGATGCGCTTGTTGACGATGGGCACACCAAATTCCTTGGAGATGTCCTCGCCGGTCTTCACCAAATCCTTGGCAAGCCGCGTGATCTTATAGTATATGTTCTGACAGAGCTTGTCGAGATTGCCGTCGGCGCAGTCCAACAGGTTGATGCCCATCGTAATCGTGCGCACGTCGAGATTCTCCTGCTCGATCATCTTGTTGGTCTCAATGACCTCTGATATATTAATCATATTGCGTGTGTGGTTAGGGTTAGATACGGTGCATCATGTCGAATATATCCTCGCGCTGGCACTTCACCTGCACGCCCATCTCAAGTCCGATTTCGGCAAGAGCCTCGGCTGCCTGTTCAAACGGCATCTTCATGCGCGTCATGTCGACAATCATCATCATGTTGAAATAGTCCTGCACGATCGTCTGCGAAATATCGAGGATATTCACGTCGTTCTCCGCCAGATATCCGCACACCTTGGCGATGATACCCACGGTGTCCTTGCCCACTACGGTAATAATAGTCTTGTTCATCTGTGATGTTTCTTTATTATTGATTGATTTGAACTACAAAAGTAAGGCTTTATTCGCACATCTCCAAACAAACGAAAGGAAACCTCCGAAAATCTTTTCCTTTTGCTCTTCCCCACACCTCAGGCGGGACTCTTTTTATCCAGACTGCCTCACACAAGTCTAAACTAATCTGGAACATTACAGAGCATCCTTAGAGTCTGATTTCCTCCATCTTTTCGAGGTCGAAATAGGCTATCTGATTGTTGAGCCGCGCCAGTGCTTCCGCTTCTTCACGGGTGTTGCAGATGACGGTGGCGTCATAATAATACTGGTTGTTGTCTGAGTTGAGCCACCCGCCATAGGCATTCACGTCATCGTGACTTGTCACATAGTCGATTACGCGGGCGAGACCTTCAGAGCCGAAGCTGTTCTGCGTGGCAGCAAGAGAGACGGCATAACCTTTGGTGACAGGTTCCAGCGTGATGGCATCAACCGTAAATCCGTCGGCATTGTCGGCAGCCACCTGTGCAAGAACGGCAGTCAGGGTGGTCTTGTCCAGCGGCTTGTTGGTGTATTCGCCAAGCTCCACCTGACGCAAAGGATCGTACGACTTGTATCCTACGGCAAACCTGCCGTAGAAAGGCACGTCCTTCATGTCTGCCGTCTCGAACGTTTCCACCGTCTCGTCTGCCAGTTTCTTGGTTGTGGCAGCGGTCCCGTCATTGTCGTCATACCATCCGTCGAGAGCCTTCAGCTTTTGGTTCAAAGCCGTGAAAAGGACATCCGGCGTGACGCCCTTGTCGTTCGTTGCAGTCTTGACGCTGATGTTCTCGGCATAGAAATGACATTCTATCTGCCCCTCATGGTTGTCTGTAGCCGAAGAGCAACTGGCGGCAAAGATGCCACTCATGACCATGGTCATCAAAACCAGCATGAACTTCAGTCTTTTCATTTCCTTCATATTCTTGTCTTGTTATTGTTTATTGTCTTCTTGTATATTTGCGCAAAGGTATGACATTTTGAAAAGCCTGCCAACTTATTCCCCGCCTTTTTGATCTTCCTCCCGATATCTTCCCAAATGTGGCGGGAAAGTGAAACAAGTATGCCTTTTATTTTGTATTGTTTTGATTTTAGACTACCTTTGCAGATTGACAAAACATACAAGATGAAGAGATTACAAACACTCCTGCTGCTGATGGTGCTCGCCGTTTCGGCATGGGCAGACGAGGTGCCCACCATCTCGCCCTCTGTCGTATTCACCGACCTGGAAGGCAACGAAGACACTTCGACCGAATTCTCGGGTTCCGCACCCATCCACGCCGTACTGTCTGCCAATCCCGAGAATGTGGGGGCATACGAGGCACACTTTGAATGGCGCTTCTACACACAGGGCAACGAAGACAATCCCTATCTGGTGCGCTACGAGCAAGACACGCAATACGACTTCAACACCAGCGGCACCCATATGGTGGTGTGCTATGCCACATTCACGCTCGGCACCGACACCGTGGCTTACACCAAGGAATACTGGAACGAAACAGGTCCGATACGCGTGACCATCAGCGAGAGCAAGCTCGAAATGCCCAACGCCTTCTCACCCAACGGCGACGGCATCAACGACGTGTATAAGCCGAAAAGCGGCTATAAGAGCATCACCGAGTTTCACGCCTATATATTCAACCGCTGGGGACAGAAGCTCTATGAATGGACAGACCCCGCTACAGGATGGGACGGAAAGTTCAACGGCAAGGACGTGAAACAGGGCGTGTACTTCTGCCTGGTCAAGGCAAAGGGTGCCGACGGCAAGACCTACAACATCAAGAAAGACGTTAACCTGCTGCGCGGCTATGACGAAACATCCACAAGCAGCTCTCAGGATTAACACCAACCTCAAAGACTCATGCAAAGAGAAGACGACAAGATAAATGTATTGGGCGCGCGCGTGCACAACCTCAAGAACGTAGACGTGACCATACCCCGCAATTCGCTGACCGTCATCACCGGTCTGTCGGGTTCTGGCAAATCGTCGCTGGCTTTCGACACCATTTTCGCCGAAGGGCAGCGCCGCTACATAGAGACATTTTCTGCCTATGCCCGCAATTTCCTTGGGGGGATGGAGCGGCCAGATGTGGACAAGATTACAGGACTCAGTCCTGTGATCAGCATCGAGCAGAAGACCACCAACAAGAACCCCCGCTCGACCGTTGGCACCACCACCGAGATTTACGACTATCTGCGACTGCTCTTCGCCCGTGCCGGCACAGCCTACAGCTACATGACAGGCGAGAAGATGGTGAAATACACTGAGGAGCGCGTCATCGAAATGATATTGCACGACTATGCAGGGCGCAAGATTTTCATCCTCGCCCCACTGGTGCGCAACCGCAAGGGACACTATCGCGAACTCTTCGAGAGCATGCGGCGCAAGGGCTACCTCTATATCCGGGTAGACGGAGAGGTGAAAGACATCGTGCGCGGCATGAAGGTGGACCGCTACAAGAACCACAACATCGAACTGGTGATAGACCGCCTGCAGGTGCAGGAGAAAGACGAGGAACGGCTGCGCAAGTCGGTAGCCACAGCCATGAAGCAGGGCGACGGACTCATGATGGTGATGGACAAGGACACAGGCGAGGGGAAATATTTCTCGAAACGCCTCATGTGTCCCACGTCGGGCATCGCCTACAAAGATCCCGCTCCCAACATTTTCTCGTTCAACTCGCCCGAAGGGGCATGCTCCAGATGCAAGGGCATGGGCTATGTAGAAGAGGTAGACATCAACAAAGTCATCCCCGACCGCTCGCTCAGCATCTATGACGGTGCCATCGTGCCGCTCGGGAAATACAAGAAGCAAATGATATTCTGGCAAATAGACTCCATCCTGTCGGAATATAACTGCACACTCAAGACGCCCGTGAAGGATTTGCCGGACAAGGCTCTCGACGAGATACTCCACGGCACTGTGGAATGTGTGAAGATCAGCAAGGAATATGTGCACGTATCGAGCGACTATTTCGTAGAATACAAAGGGCTGATGTCGTATGTGCAGGATGCCATAGAACACAGCGACAGCGCAACGAGCCAGAAGTGGGCAGAGCAGTTTCTGAGCACCATTGCCTGCCCGGAATGTCACGGACAGAAACTCAACCGCGAGGCACTCAGCTACCGCATCTGGGACAAGAACATTGCCGAACTGGCAGATATGGACATCGCCGAACTGCGCGAATGGACTGGACAGGTGGAAGATCACCTCGAACCGCAACAACAGAAGATAGCCGCAGAGATACTGAAAGAAATTCGCACGAGACTCGATTTCCTGCTCGAAGTGGGACTTGACTACCTGGCGCTCAACCGTCAGTCGGCATCACTGTCGGGAGGAGAGAGCCAGCGCATACGCCTCGCCACGCAGATAGGGTCGCAGTTGGTCAACGTGCTCTATATCCTCGACGAGCCTTCCATAGGCTTGCACCAGCGTGACAACGACCGCCTCATACGCAGCTTGAAGGAACTGCGCGACCTCGGCAACACCGTCATCGTGGTGGAACACGACAAAGACATGATGCTCAATGCCGACTACATCGTAGACATCGGACCGAAAGCAGGACGGAAAGGCGGCGAAGTGGTGTTCCAAGGCACGCCGCAACAGATGCTCAAAGAACACACGCTCACCAGCCAATACCTGAACGGGGAACGCGCCATCGACATCCCCGCATCAAGAAGGAAAGGCAACGGAAAATTCATCAAAGTGTGCGGAGCGTCGGGCAACAACCTGAAAAAGGTGGACGTGTCATTCCCGCTCGGCAAACTGATTGTGGTGACAGGCGTGAGCGGCTCGGGCAAATCAACCCTCGTCAACGAAACGCTGCAACCCATACTGAGCCAGCACTTCTACAGGTCGCTGAAGAAACCGATGCCCTATGACTCGATAGAAGGACTGGACAACATCGACAAGGTGGTGAGCGTAGACCAGTCGCCGCTGGGACGCACCCCACGTTCGAACCCAGCCACCTATACGGGCGTGTTCTCCGACATACGCAGTCTGTTTGTCGAACTGCCCGAAGCCAAAATCAGAGGATACAAGCCCGGTCGTTTCTCGTTCAACGTGAAAGGCGGCAGATGTGAGACATGCGGAGGCAACGGATACAAGACCATCGAGATGAACTTCCTGCCCGACGTGATGGTGCCGTGCGAAGTGTGCCACGGCAAACGCTACAACCGAGAGACCCTGGAGGTGAGATATAAGGGAAAGAGCATCGCCGACGTGCTCGACATGACCATAAACCAGGCGGTGGAGTTCTTTGAGAACGTGCCCAACATTCTGCAGAAGATAAAGACCATACAGGATGTGGGACTGGGATATATCAAGCTCGGCCAGCCTTCGACCACGTTGTCGGGCGGCGAGAGCCAACGTGTGAAACTCGCTACCGAACTGAGCAAGCGCGACACGGGCAAGACGCTCTATATTCTCGACGAGCCTACCACAGGTCTGCACTTCGAAGACATACGCATCCTGATGGACGTGTTGCAGCGACTTGTAGACCGGGGAAACACGGTGGTAGTCATCGAGCACAACCTCGATGTCATCAAACTGGCGGACTACATCATCGACATGGGTCCAGACGGCGGACGCAAAGGCGGCTTGCTTGTGGCAAGCGGAACGCCGGAAGAAGTGGCGGCAAGCGGCAAGGGCGAAACGGCAAGGTTCTTGAAAGCAGAACTGGAACAAGCGGTCAAGTCCACTTCGGCTCGATAGCCGTCTGCACCAGACCTCGCATGACCAGATAGCTCAGCAAGGCAAGCCACAGGGCGTGGTTGGCTAACGTGGCAGAAAAGAGCAGATAGACCAGGAAAAAGACAATCGCCGAAAGAAAAGACGAGGCAAGCATGCCGCGCGTGGCGGTCATGCCGATGAACAAACCGTCCCAAACAAAGGCGGCAAAGCCCGCCACGGGGATTGCCACCGCCCAAGGCAGATAGTCGAGCGATGCTTTTATCACATCCCCATCATCGGTGAGTAGATGAAGGAAAGGTGCTCCCCCTATATAATATAATAAGGTGTAGACCATGGTCAGCCCCACAGCCCAAGCAAACAGGTGGCGCTTGGTCTGCGTATAGGCGGCACGATTGCGGGCGCCATAATATTTTCCTCCCACAGCTTCGCCGGCATAGGCAAAACCGTCCATCACATAGGAGAACAAGGTGAACAACTGGAAAAGCAGCGTATTGACAGCCAATATCAATGCGCCCTGCTTGGCTCCCGCCGACGTAAAGAACAGATTGACTGCCACCAGAAAGAGCGTGCGCAGAAAGATGTCGCGGTTCACCGTGAAGAAACGGGTCATCGCCCCACGGTCACGGAAAGCCTCGAAAGACATATGACTGCACAACTTGCAGTAGCGAAAACGCAAGATGACAAGTCCTAACATGAAACCCGCCCATTGGGCAGTCAGCGTGCCGAGCGCTACGCCCTCCACCTTCATGCCGCAAAGATAGACGAAAGACAAGCTCGCCACAATATTGACCACATTTTGGAAAATGGCAATCGTCATGGGCACCTTCGTGTTCTGCATGCCGATAAACCACCCCGTCAGTCCGTAAAGTCCGAGCATGGCAGGCGCTCCCCATATACATACATTGAAATAGGTGGAGGCATAAGCACGGATATCCTCCGTGGGCTGCATCACCGCCAGTGCTCCTTCCCGAATAAACCATTGCAGGAGAACAAAGAGAACCCCTACCCCGACGCCCACCGAAAGTGTGCGGACCAACAGACGCGACAGACCCTGCCAGTCCTTGGCACCATAGGCTTGCGATGTCATGCCGCTTGTGCCCATGCGCAAGAAGCCGAATATCCAGTAGATCACATTGAATATCATGCTGCCCACGGCAATCGCTCCGATATAGGCGGCATCACCCATGTGGCCCACAATGGTCACATCAATCAGCCCCAGGAGCGGAACCGTGATGTTGCTCACTATCGACGGTATCGCTATGGCGAGTATTTCCTTGTCTATTGTCTTCATCCTTTCTTTCGTTCTCCTATACAAAATTCGCCAAAATACTTGAGATACACAAGCGTTTCCCGCATAATCTCGCAACAGACAAGGTGACAACATCAAAAAACGGGCTGCCCGTGAATCACTTCACAGACAGCCCTAAAGGGTGAGAACAAGCATTCGTAGGTATGAAAAACAGAATTCGTGATGACACTCTATTGTTGTCCGCCACCCAATGCCTGATAAAGATTAATGATACTTTGCATCTTGGCAAGTCGGTTTGCCGACTGATTGATTTGTGCCGACAGCAAGGTCTGCCGTGCGGTCAGCACTTCCAGGTAGGTATTCGTTCCGTGTTCCATCAACAAGGTCGTGCTGCGCAGGGCGTTCTCCAGAGAAACAATCTGTGAGGAGATCGTTTCCTCCTTTGCGGCGGCAGTCTGATAAGCGGTCAACGCATCGTTCACCTCCTTGCCTGCATTGAGCAGTGTCTGACTGAAGACGAGGCGCGACTCTTCCTGCTGCGCCTTGGCTATCTTGAGCTGCGCCTCATTCTGCCCTTTTGTGAGAAGGGGCGCAACGATAGAACCCAATGCGGAGGCAAGGAACTTGCCGGGATTGACAATCATGGAACCTGCCGAATTGGTCCAACCGATGCTTCCACTCAAGGTGAGCGAGGGATAGAATGAGGAGCGCGCGAGATTGACACCATAGAACGCAGACTCCATGGTGCGTTGCGCCTGACGGACATCAGGACGTGAAGACAACAGCTGAAGGGGCACGCCCACCGTGACACTTTCCGGAAGATGCATGCTTTGCGCATCACTGCGGTCATAGTGGCGGGGTGTTTCACTGAGAATTGTCGCCATCGAATTTTCCGTCTGTGCTATCTGGCTCTCCAGGTCGAGCACCGACGCATGCACACTGTGCAAGGTCGCCTCCATCTGCGACACGCCCGACTCGTCATATCTGCCTGCCTTCATCAAGGCGCGTGCTGTCTGCAAGGTTGCCTTCCAGTCGTCCTCGGTCTTCTTCGACAACTCCAGTTGCTGGTCGAGCGTGACCAAGGTATAATAGATATTGGCGATGTTGGCAATCAACTGCGTTCTGACAGCCTGCTGGAAATCGATGCTTTTGGCATAGAGTGCCTTCGACTGTTGCTTGGCATTCCGCAGGCGTCCGAAGACATCTATTTCCCAACTCATGTTGAGCGGTATGGAATAGGTCTGCGTCGAGGTGCCGTTGAAACTGCTCACGCTGCCTTGAGGCGATATGGCAAACGACGGCAGATAGGCAAGTCTGGCAGCCTTGAGCGTTGCCTTCGCCTCCTCCACACGTTGCATCGATTGCAGATAGTCGGTGTTTTGGTTGAGTCCGCGCTCTATGAGCTGCTGCAGCTGCGGGTCGCTGAAGATGTCGTGCCAATCGGCGAATCCCAAGGAGGTGGTATCTTCATAGGCGTCCATCGGTTTGCCGAGCACAGAGTCGCCGAACAGTTTGTCGCTCACCTCTGTCTGCGGATGATAGGTAGAATAGATGCCGCAACTGCTCAGGGAGGCGATGATTGCGACTGACAATATGGTTTTCTTCATAAACATTATCGTTGTTCTTTGTTCTTGTTCTTTTCTTCTACACTCTTAATCAGTTCCTGTTGTATCTGCAGGTCGGCTTCTTCGTTATAGGGTTTGCGCACTTTCTCCTGCAACCACTCGAAGACTACATAGAACACTGGCACGACGAATACCAAGGCGAGCGAACCTACCAGCAGACCGCCTACCACACCCGTGCCGAGCGAACTGTTACCGTTGGCGC
>CAVJZZ010000048.1:0-16317 GCA_963654295.1 Lachnospiraceae bacterium
ATCATATTTATTGAATTGACCAAATGTGGGTGTCTAAAATCTGGGGAGTATTATATTAATGATATACTCTCAGAACAGGACAAAAAATCTATTAGTGAAGGACTATCTGAAAACGCATTGCCAACATTCGATATTAGCAACCTTGAAGCTTTAAAAGACACATTGTCTGAACGTGACAAACATTTCTTTGAATGCTTGTCTTGGCTCATTCGTAATGAACGTATTGAAATAAAAATCATCACACCACGCGATGGTAACGGTATAGCCCACACTAAATGTGGAATATTTAGCGATGGTATCAATAAGGTGGCTTTCGATGGTTCATGCAACTTCTCTCGTACTGCCCTTATTGAAAATTGCGAGAGTATCACGGCCTTTTGCGATTGGGATGGCGGTAAGGACATTTACAAGGTAAATGATATTGAAGAAGATTTCAACAGAACATTTGAAGAAAAAGATACTTCGGTTCTATATGTGACTCCTCAAGATATACGCACGCACATAACCAACTCATTCAAAGAGAAAGATATAAAAGAGTTGCTGGAAGATGAGGACAAACTTATCTATAGCCATTCAGAGCGTACGATGTCACGAACCGTGAAAGGGTATCTAGCTCGGGCTAAAGCTAAAGTTACGGAGGTTATCAATCAGATAAAAGCAGCCGAAAAAAACAATGGCATATTGAAAGATGAACCTCATTTCCCTTATTCATCAGGACCACGAGAATACCAAAAACAAGCATTTGAGAACTGGAAGAAAACACAACGAGGACTCTTTGCTATGGCAACAGGAACAGGAAAGACTCTCACGTCGCTTAACTGTTTGCTGGAGATATATAAGCGTTTAGGTTATTACAAGGCCGTAATACTGGTGCCAACCCTTACTTTAGTGGATCAATGGTTGGACGAATGTAAGAAGTTCAACTTCTCCAATATATATAAGGTATGCTCAAAAAATTCCAATTGGAGAAATGAAATAGAGACACTTCAGATGAAGGAAGATTTCAATCCTTCTGGAGTACCACTTTCGTATATCATCATATCCACCTATGCTTCATTTGCAAGGGAAAATGTTTTCTCAACATTGAATAAATTCTCAAAAAAGACCTTGCTTATAGCCGATGAAGCTCACAATATGGGAGCTGGAAGAATCCTTGACCGTCTGGAAGGCATCAAGTTTCAGCGACGTATCGGTCTTTCGGCTACGCCAAACCGCCAATTTGACGAAACGGGAAATCGCAGACTAAACGAGTTCTTTGGCATCGTTGGACAATATACATTTGAGTATTCCATGAAAGAAGCCATTGACAATGGTTTCCTTTGTCGCTACTACTATTTTCCGCATTTGGTTCACCTTACCGATGAGGAGATGGTAGAATACATGGAAATAAGCAGGAAATTGGCCAAGATGTTCAACTACGACAACAACACATTCCCTGGTGGCGATGATATTCTTATGGCATTGTTGCTTAAGCGCAAGCGTATCATTCATAAAGCAGCCAACAAGGAGGCTGTATTTAGGAATATTGTAGAAGAGCGTTATAGGGAGAAAGGTAATTTAAAATATACACTTGTATATGTTCCTGAAGGAAATAAACCCGACGACCAAGCTGACATCTTTGACAAGAATGAATTTGTCGAGTCAGACGACATGACAGAACACATTATTGACCGATATACACAAATAGTAAGTGATGTAAGCCCAACAACTACTGTCAAGAAATTCACTTCCAACTCAAAGGAACGGAATAAGATATTGGCGGATTTTGCAAGTGGCGAGCTTGAAGTTCTAACATCGATGAAGTGTTTGGACGAAGGTGTTGACGTTCCTCGTAGCGAAATGGCAATATTCTGTGCAAGTACAGGCAATCCGCGCCAGTTCATACAGCGCAGAGGGCGTATATTACGCACGCACAAGGATAAATACCATGCAATAATACATGACTTGGTTGTTGCTCCGCTTGTAAGCAGCGCATCAGAGAGTTTCGTCATGGAACAACGACTGCTTGCAAACGAACTAAAACGAGTGCGCGATTTTGCTTCATTGTCAGAAAATGCAGATTTCGCCCTCACGGAACTTGAAGATATCGTTTCATATTACAATTTATCAATTTTATAGGATATGGCATATACTACAAACAACGACAAGATGTTGGAAGCGGTGCTGATGAATCCCGATCTTATGAAGTTTGGAGACTACGCAGCTGCAGAGATAACCAATATCTATCAAGCTATCGACTCTGAGAATTATGTGATAAGCGCCGTGGCGCAAATCATTAAGCGTTCCTCAGAGAATGCAACAGAGAAAGAAATCTATAAAGAAGTAACTGAGTATCTGAAGAAAAATGTTTAGCTTATGATTATCAAAGAAATTACCATAAAGAACTTCCGCAGTTACTATGGCGAGAATAAATTTGAGTTCACAGATGGACTCACTCTCATCATTGGTGATAATGGAGATGGCAAGACAACTTTTTTTGATGCCTTGCAATGGTTATTCAATACGGCTGTTGAGAACAATAGCATAGACAATGCATCAGAAATGCGCAAATCCGAACTGGAAGTTGGTGAAAGCGATGAGGTGTTGGTTTCCATGTTATTTGAACACGACGGAGAAAAACTTGTTGAGAAGCGTTTCGCATTTGAGCGTAAATCTGAACTTGGCTTTAAAACTACCCCTATTAGCTTCAGAGGTTATGAATTGAATGGAACTGAACGTGAGGCCGTAAATGGGAAAAACTTGATGGATAGATGCTTTGATGCCTTTATCCAACGTTTCAGCATGTTCAAGGGAGAGTCAACGCTAAACGTGTTCGACAATCCTGCCGCTCTCAAAGAACTGGTAGACAAGTTCTCGGACGTTCGCAAATTTGACGAGCTGGTATCCATGTCTTCTATTATGGAAGAGAAATCCAACAGAGCATATCTGAAGGAATGCAGTTCGGACAAGAAGATTGCAGGTGAGGCAAAATCACTTGAGATGCAACTTAAACGTGTCTCTGAAGATATCTACAATAAGAAGAAAGAGATAAGCGACAAGAAAATGTCGGTTACAACGTTTGCATCAAAACTTGAAGAATTAGAAAAGAACCAAGAAACAACAGAGCGTTATAAAGAAGTAAGTGATCGACTTAAAAATCTTGACGACAAAGCTTCAAAGAAACGTGGTATCATTTCAATGGTGGATAAAAACACCGCATTACTTGACAAATTGTGGATATTATGCGCATTCTCGGACATACTTAATAGTTTTAAATCAAAAAGCTCGGCTTTTAGCAAGGAGAAGCGCAAGCAGAACGATGACTTTATAAAGCAGAAAGCCAAAGAACAAGGCAAGATTGAAGCTATCGATGAAATCTGTGGGGCACTTGAAGGTGGCGCAACTAAACTTCCATGGTATTTACCAGACCAAGCAACAATGGAAGAAATGATTAACGACCATGTATGTAAAGTATGTGGACGACCAGCTCCAGAAGATTCTGATGCCTATAAATTTATGGTAGCAAAACTGAACGAATATAAGGAGCATGCAGCCGCAAGGCTCCAAGCCGAGCAAGAGAAAGAAGCCCTAGAGAAGAAAGAACTGTTCTCTGGTCACTATGTAGAAGAAATCCATAATCTTAGCATTCGCTTGAGTGGAAGTAAGGAAGCCGAAATTACAAACATAAAGACTGAGATATCAGACCGCTTGGATTTGGAAGAACGACTCAAGAGAGAGTTGGACGAACTTCAAGTTAAGATGCAAGACGCACAAGATGACAAAGCACGTTTGCTAATACAAGCCGGCAATGTTTCAGAGGAGGTGCTCCAAAAGACCTTTACCGATATAAAAGGAATGTTTGAGCAAAAAGGTCGCGCAGAAAAGCGATTGGTTGAACTTGAAGCAGAATTGAAAGAACTCAAAGAAAAGGAGTTGCAACTTCAAAAGAAGTTTGACGAACTCAATCCACAAAGTGGTCAGGTGAGAGTCTATCGTGATGTTCATCGCGTCCTTGAAGCTGTCGCAAAAGCATTCCGTAATGCTAAGGCTGAAAATCTGCGTCGTTTCCTCGGAGCGTTGGAAGATCGGGCTAATGATTATCTCGGAAAGTTAAGTGCAAACGATTTTCATGGGGAAATCCGTTTACGTCAGACAGCTGACGAGTCCACGGAAATTCGCTTATTCAGTTCAAACGGGACTGAAATCAAGAATCCTTCAGGTTCGCAGGAGACGGTCATGTATATGTCTGTGCTCTTTGCCATTTCAGACTTCTCTGACGAAAAGCGAGATGAAAACTATCCGCTTATTTTCGATGCCGCAACGTCATCGTTCGGCGATTCTAAAGAAGAAGAATTCTATAACGTAATAGACAAACTGAACAAGCAGTGCATTATTGTGACCAAAGACTTTATTACAAAAGGAGAACTGCGGCTCAATGAGATTGATGAACTTACTTGTGGCGTTTATCGCATCAAGAAAGCGCCTAATTTTGATGATCGCAATATGGCAACAATACGAACCCAAGTAGAAAAGATTAAATAATATGGAATCATTATATGATGTTTGGAGTCGACGTAACCCTGAATGGGAAACGCGATATCAAGAGTCCATAATGGACGTATTTACAGACTATGGTCGCGGCACCACACAATACCAGTCAGTACGTGGAAAGACTTTCGGAGCAGGATACGAAGCCTATATTATTGCATTCTTCATTGGACTTTATTTCGACCAAACGAAGCCTCTAATAGAAGACAAAGCAAAGCGAAAGTCTTTTGGACAGCCTATACAATATTGGGGTAATCAAGAAAACAGACTCGGGCGAAATTCATATGGGCAAATCCGTGAATACATCTTCGCGGCCTTGATAGCAAGGACAGATGTAGACCTCATTGCGTTAGATAAAGGAGAAACTACTGTTCGCAAGATAGTCGACCAACTCATAGAGAAGATGGAACAATATGCTAATTTTGGATTCTGCTTTATGCAAGAGAAGATGGAAATTGACCCGAACTATTTCTTTAAAGAGACAGCTTTCCTCCACGTTTTCCTGTCTTTCTTGAAGCCACAAGAGACAGAAGAAGATGATCAACTTGAAGAATTGTAATTCCGCGTAATTGGTTATATTCTATATAGTTGCTATAATCCTCATTCACAAGGATTCAGATGGAGTACTTTCAAAAGTACGCCATCTGCGTCCTTGACCGCTTCCCCACTCCACTATTCTTATCAGGCTGAAATACCCATATTGCTTGCGAAGAAAAATGATTTGTCATCATATCGGCACACCTTTCGGTTGAGCTTTAGAATTATATTCTTCCATCCCCACAATATCCGATAGACAGGTTGTATATTTCTCGGATTTGAGTAATTTAAGGCGAATTATTTCTCGGATTTCAATATTTTAGCAAGGATTATTTCTCGGATTTCAATATTTTCATTATCTTCGCAACTGAATATCAAACGCTTACAGACATGAATGGTTATATCAAGAGAAATCAGGTAAAGTCTGGGGGCACGATGAATGATAGGAACCGCATACCTCATCCGCTAACGAAGTAGTACTTCATTGCCCAACGAAGTACTACCTCATTGCCCATCGAGGCTATACCTCATTGCCCATCGAGGCTATACCTCATTGCCCATCGAGGCTATACCTCATCAGCCATCGAGGCTATACCTCACTGGAAAAGCACTTGACGGCGGCTTTTCAGAATGATTTTTGAGCGGTCTATTCCTGTTCGCCTTGCCGCTTCTTGCCGAAATCTGCATCTATCTTCAAGAATGCTGATACCACGAAGGTGAGAACGCACGACACCATCACGATGATGAAGAAACTGCGATAGCCCACCATCTCTTGCAGCGCACCGGCAAAGAGTCCGGGAATCATCATCGAGAGCGACATGAACGCCGTGCAAAGGGCATAGTGCGAGGTCTTGTATTCACCCTGGCTATAATAAATAAGGTATAGCATATAGGCGGTGAAGCCGAATCCGTAGCCAAACTGCTCGACAAAAACACACACATTGACCACCAACAGACTGGTGGGGAGGTCGTAGCTCATGTAGACATAGACCACATCGGGCAGCGTGATGGCACACACCATGGGCCAAAGCCAATACTTCAATCCATGACGCGCCACAGCGATACCACCGAGAATACCGCCAAGCGTGAGACCTATCACACCCACAGTGCCTTGCACCAGACCATATTCCTGCGGAGAAAGTCCCAGTCCGCCTGCCGCATGACTATCCACCAGAAAGAGTGTAGACACCTTGGCGAGCAGTCCTTCCGGCATACGATAGAAGAGCATGAACAGGATGCCCAGCAACACCTGACGCCATGGCATCTTGGTAACGAAGGTGACAATCATCTGCCGGATGCCCTTCCACAGCTCACTCGCCTTGACCCGCTCCATGCCACGGTCTGCCTTCGGCTTGGGCAGGATATAGCTATGCCACAGCCAGAGGGCGATGAACAGTCCGGTGACACCATAGAACATCAGGCTCCAGGAGTATTTGACGGAGACATTGCGGAAGAGCAACTGCAGATTGCCGGCAATCATCACCAACACACCCTGTCCGAAGATGGTGGCAAAACGGTAGAAGGTGCTGCGGATGCCCACGAACATGGCCTGTCCATGGTCGTCGAGTTCGAGCATATAGTAGCCGTCGGCTGCAATGTCATGGGTGGCACTGCTGAATGCCATCAAGGCAAAGAAGCAGAGCGAAGCCTGCAACCAGAAACTCGTCTGAAGCGTGAAAGCCACACCGCCGAACGCAGCTCCGATGAGCAACTGCATCGCCACAATCCACCAGCGTTTGGTCTTCACCAAGTCGATAAACGGACTCCAAAGGGGTTTGATGACCCATGGCAGATAGAGCCAACTGGTATAGAAGGTTATCTCGGCATTACTCAGTCCCAACTGCTTGTAGAGCACGAGTGAAATGGTCATCACTGCCACATAGGGAAGTCCTTCCGCAAAATAGAGTGAGGGCACCCATGCCCACGGATTTCTATGTTTCATCATCTTGTTATTTTATGGGGCAAGAAGGCGTTTCCGCCCTCTTGCCGCTTGTCTTTTTTGTTATTTGTATATTTTCTTTATCTCCGCACCATGATAATAGTGCAACAGTATCTGGTCGTAGCCATAACCCTGTTCGCCCATCATGGCAGCACCAATCTGACAAAGTCCCACGCCATGTCCCCAGCCAGCGCCGGTGAGCGTGAACGATGCCGGCACGCCTTGTGCATCAACTGCATGGCGGTCGACGACAAAGGCTGAACTGTAGAGATGCGACTCACTCAGCACGCGACGGATTTCCAACTCCTTACCCACGGTGAAAGTGAGCTTTGTGCCCACAATCTTCAGGCGCGAGATGCGTCCGCTCTTGCCCCTTTCCAAAGGTATCAGGTTGACAATGTCGCCGAAATCCATCTTCATCTTTTCAGAGATGAGCGTGCGGATCTGCTCCTGGGTATAATCCACATGCCAGCGATAGAAGTCGGGGGTCTCCTGATCGAAGGCGTTGAGCACCTGAGAGAGTATGCGCTTGTCAGACGTGTTGCAGAACGCCTTAGGCGCCGTGCGGATCCAGCGGTCGGCACACGCCTCGTCTGTCAGGTCGGGCAGCGAGGCAGCCTGGGGAGCATCGACAATCGCCGTGAGATAAGACTTGGGCGTGTCCTCCCAGCAATACTGGAATTCCTCACTCACGCCGCCACAGCACTTGGAGAAGCGTGCATCGCAAATCTCATCGTCAGACATGAGTATCTGTCCGCGTGTCTGCTTCACCGCTTCTGCCACATGGGCATTGGTCTCCTTGGTGATGCCTTGGTAGCGTTGGCAATGGTCGTCGGCACACACGTCGAATATGGTGTGGTCGTCGCGGTCGTACCAGCGTATCAGTTCGTCGTCGCGCTTGACGAAAGAGAAGAAATTGTTTCCGCTCTCCCGGTTCTTGTGGCGTTTGTCCATCTGGGCAAGCAGCCAACTGCGGGAGATGACAGCGTGCGCCTTGAGAAACTCCAACGATGAAGTGGCACTCATCTCACTTGAGATGACGCTCGTCAGATAGTTTTCCACGGGCAACTGGTTGATGGCACAAATCTTGTCAGCCTCAACCACCAGGCGCAGGATGCCTTGGAACACCTGCGTCTCACGGCGTTCCCAATGGAAATTCACACCGATGGTCACATCGTGAAGTGAGAAAGAAGCATCGGGGGTCTGAGGTTGGAACACGAGTTCACGGTATTGGTTGCCGTTCCAGAGGATGCCACCCTCGGAGAACGTGACTGTCTGCTCGCCCACGATAGTCTCTCCCTTGGCGATATAGGGTTTGTTGAGTGCGAAATGTATCTCCTCACCGCTCACGATACCTACCGAGACAAGAGGCTCACGATGTCCGAAAGAGGTAGCCACAGAGGCATTG
The DNA here is from genome assembly GCA_963654295.1 of Lachnospiraceae bacterium. Classification (GTDB taxonomy): domain Bacteria; phylum Bacteroidota; class Bacteroidia; order Bacteroidales; family Bacteroidaceae; genus Prevotella. The sequence goes on from CAVJZZ010000048.1 coordinate 8,412, forward strand.
TCGCCACGCTGTGCACTTTCCTTCAATTTGTTCACGATACCAGCAACCATCGTGTCGTCGGCTCCCACCTCTTTTAATATATGCTCTGCCTGGTCGGCAGTGAGCCGATGATAGTCGGACTCACACGGAGTGATGATAAGTCCTGCCATATCGAGTGCGCCCGGACTGATTGTCATGCGCTCTTCCCCCTCGGCAGTGTAGCAATCAGGACGATGCTTGCGGCGGGGGAAAACCAAGCTCAAGAAGTCGTCGCCCTGCTTCCATGCCACAATGTTCATCATCGGTTCGATGTCGCCCTTGGCTTGCGGCATGGCATGATAGAGCTTGTTGAACAGGCGGATGTCACTGAGCTGGCTCTTGCTGCGGATGAGGAAGACAGGGCACACGTAGTCATTGACCAGTGTGATGCGTTCCTCGTCGGAGAGTGAATAGACCACCGTCTGGTTGCGGTTCAGACGTTGCCACCCAAGCTGGAGGGGCACCACACCGCTTGTGCCAGCCTGCAAATGCAAATGGTCGGGGGCAGAAGCGCCACATTTAGGACCATTGTAGAAGACCATCAGGTCGGGATAGAGCGAGAGAAGATGGTGTATCTCGCCATAGTGCGACAGGATCGACTGCGGCTGATGACGGCGGGCTGGTATCGTATAGTGGGCAGGAAGAATGGGATAAGGGTTGACAAGCAACTTGAAATCGGCATCCACGCCCTTGGCTATCTGCTCCTGAGGGCGGTTGGCATCACAGAGGAAACACGGACGGGCGGCAATGGTCTTCTTGTCTATCTTGGCTCCTGTCGACACGATGCGTGCCGGATTATACTGCACACGCAGCGTGTTTTCGCCCACAAGCAGCTCGCGCGTCTGCACATTCTGCAAGTCGCGGAAGTTCTTGCGTGCCAAATCCCACGTTTCCAACTGGCGGTTGAAGAAGCGCAGCAATTGGTTGTCGCCCATAAAGTCTGCCTTGCCGCTAAGCATCTGCCGGCGTGCACTGATTTCCAGCGTGCGCAGGCGATCTTTGTATAGATTGTTGGCATTCACCTTTTCGATTGACAGGGCGGCATCGCTGTTGCCTCCCCAACGGCGGCAAAGATAAAGTTCGTCATAGATGCGCCCGATTCGGTAGCGGCGACTGAAGAGCAGTCCAAGGGCATAGTCCTCGCCATAGCTCGTATTGGGAAACTTCATCTGTCGCACCAAAGGAGTGAAAAAGGCACGTGGAGCGCCCAGCCCATTGATGCGCAAGGCATTGTTGCAGCCGTTGTCGTCTGTCCATTCCCGGTGGTCGATAAGTCCTGGCGGCAATGTGTTGAGGTCGAAGTCGCACATGCGGTAGCTGCCGATGATCATGGCTGCTTTCTGCTTGTAGAATGCATCGACAATGCGCTGCAGGGTGTTCTCCGAAGAATATAGGTCGTCACTGTCAAGCTGCACGGCAAAGCGACCGCACCGGTTGTCGTGGATAGCCACATTCCAACAGCCGCCTATACCCAAGTCGGTGCGTTCGGGCACGATGTGTATAAGGCGTGAATCCTCGTAGGCGTCGAGCAGTGAAGTAGTGCCGTCAGTAGAGTGATTGTCGACCACTATGACGTTATAGCGGAATTTTGTCTTCTGGCTCAGTGCCGAATTGACGGCATCACGTATGGTCTTTTCGCGATTGAACACGGGTATCACCACCGAAGCCTCATAGTCGAAATGCTGTTCGGCGAAATCCGGGTGCAGATAGTTGCCCGTATCGACCAGTGCCCCCAGTTCGGAGAGATGGCGGGTGACAGCCTGCTCCATCTCCACCTGCACATCGCGGTTGCGCGGGTTCACATAGTCAAACTGCTTCTCGCCGCTCTTGCGCACATCCTGTTCCTGTTCGGTATAAAGGAGCTCGTTGAGATGGAACAGTTCGCCCTGACGGCTAAGATACAAGCGGAAGTCGTAGAAGCCGGCATACTGCCAGTCTACGGGTCGCTGGGCGAGCATCTGGGCATAGGCATGCAGTGCAGACGCCTTGACAAGGACAAGCGAACCGAAGTCGAAATCGTCGCGCACGCTGCCCGCCTGGTAGTCGATGACGGGATGCTTCACGCAGAAGCCCTGCTCCACGGAGTAGTGGTCGGCATAGAGCATTTGCGCATCAGCGTCTACTGCGGCAGCAAGCATGCGGTCGAGGGCATACAAGCCCAAACGGGCAGGTGTGGTTTTCAGATTCATCAACACGTAGTCCGCATCCGTATGTCTTTCCATTTCGAGCATCGTGCGGGTAGACAACAAGCGGTCTACCACCATCAGGCTACAATTGTCGGGAACGCTGTTCTTGCTGGCGAAATCTGCGTCTACCAGCAAGTGGATATGCTGTATGGTCTTGCTTTGGCGCAGGGTTTCAATCATCGACTCTATCGACTCGACACTGTCGCAAGGCAAGAAGCAATCTATTTTCTGTCTCATGAACAAATTAGATTATTATATTAATGTATGCAAAATTACACTTTTATTTTAAGCAAAGAGCGGTTTGGGACGAAAAATAATTGGAGTTAAAGAAAAAATGGTTAACTTCGCACCCCAATCTGAACACGCCCCATGCAACCAAAAAAGAAACATATCATCCTATTGGCATGCGCCTTGCTCTTGCCTGCCACGCAACAGGCACAGGAAAAAGCCGAGTCCATCGACCTCGGCTATGGGGTGGAATATACGTTACAAGGGCAAGTCACGGCATCAAACCGGAGAACTCCACTGTGGCTCAACGCCAACAAATACGGACTCAGTTCGCTGGAAAAGGAGAACGGCTATCTGCGTGCCGCTATCGGCAGACCTCTTTCGACAGATTCTACACGCCGTTGGGGCATCGGCTACACGCTCGACGTGGCAGCGCCCTACAGATTCACAAGCCATGTGGTGGTGCAGCAAGCCTATGCCGAAGCACGGTGGCTGCACGGCACACTGACCGCCGGAGCCAAGCAATATGCCATGGAAATGAAGAACCCGCAACTGAGCAGCGGATCGCAGACGTTGGGCATCAATGCCCGTCCTGTGCCGCAAGTGCGGTTGGCACTGCCTGAATACTGGACATTGCCCTTTGCCAACGGCTGGCTGCACCTGAAGGGACATATTGCCTACGGCATGATGACCGACGACAACTGGCAGCATGATTTCACCCGAAAGCAGTCACGCTATACCGACCATGTGCTCTATCACAGCAAAGCGGGATTCATCAAGATAGGCAACGAGAGCGTCTCCTTCCCCTTGTCTGTGGAGGTGGGACTGGAAATGGCAGCCCAATTCGGGGGTGACACATACAGCCTTGATGACAACGGGAATATGACCGTGAAGCACAACCGGCGCAAGCTGAAAGACTATTTCCACGCACTCATACCCGGAGGCGGTGAACTGGAAGAAAAGGACACCGCCTATGAAAATGCAGAAGGCAACCACCTCGGCTCATGGATGATGCGCGTGAACTGGAATGACGACGCTTGGCAGTTCAGCATATATGCCGACCACTTCTTTGAAGACCACTCAGCCATGTTCCATCTCGACTACGACGGCTATGGCACCGGCGACGAGTGGAACGTGAGGAAGAAACACCGCTACCTGCTCTACGACATGAAAGACATCATGCTCGGAGCAGAGTTGGCAATGAAACACGACTGCCCGATACAAGGCGTTGTGTTTGAATATCTCTACACGAAATATCAAAGCGGTCCCATCTACCACGACCGCACACCCTCCATACGCGACCATATCGGAGGACAAGACAACTACTACAACCATTATGTGTATCCCGGTTGGCAACACTGGGGGCAAGTGATGGGCAACCCGCTCTACCGTTCGCCCATCTACAACACGGATGGCAACATCGCTGTGGCAGACAACCGCTTCATGGCTTTTCACCTGGGCATCAACGGCAGACCGTGTAGCGGGCTCTACTATCGTGTGCTCGGCACCTGGCAAGAAGGGCTCGGCACGTATGGCACACCCTACACCAAAAAGCACCACAACGTGAGCTTTCTCACCGAAGCCACCTATTCTTTCAATAGCAAGAGCGCACTACGGGGATGGAGCGTGACGGGAGCCTACGCCATGGACTTCGGGAAAATACTCGGCAACACTGCTGGATTTCAGTTCACCATTACCAAGAAAGGACTATTCTGACATGACGCGCATCAAGCATTTCATCTTCCCCCTCATTGCCTGCGCACTCGCTTCATGCGAACTGGAGACATCAGGAAACGGCGGCCTGGACGGTTACTGGCATCTGGAACAGGTGGACACACTTGCCACAGGTGGCGTGACAGACCTGTCGGAAGACTACCGTTTTTGGGCATTCCAATACCGGTTGCTCAATGTGAGCGGCTACAATAACAGTTATCTGCTCCGCTTTTCGCACGAAGGCGATTCGCTGTTTCTATCAGATCCCTATGTCAATGACAGGAAAAACGGTGATATCCAACTGGAGGACCAGGAGCCTCTACGTCCTTATGGCATCAACGGGCTGACCGAGCGTTTCCGCATTGAACAGCTGAAAGGAACCAACATGGTGCTCAGCAACAAGACCTTTAAACTGAGGCTGAAGAAATTCTGAAAGGAATGGGCGGCACAGCAACCGTGCGACAAAATTGCGACAAGCATATAACCGCAGAACGGGCTTACTGAATGTCAGTAAGCCCGTTCTGTGTTTAATCAGTGGAGCTGGAGGGGGTTGAACCCTCGTCCAAACAGGGAAACAACACGCTTTCTACACGTTTATTCCAGCCTTCGGTTTTCGAGTTGCGGCAAGACCTGGACCACCAACCGCAACCTTATCCTCTAAATTTTCATCTGCCATGCGAGGCCGTGACAGACTATTCCCGATTTAACCGCACCGCTTGACCAAAGAGCTTCGGAACAACAGCCTTTGAGCGATGTCTCGTTCCATCACCTGGTGACGGAATAAAGCCAGTAATCTACTATGCTTCGATTAGGCAGCGAGAGCGTAATTGTTTTCGCCAGATAAATTTTTGACCACCGAGATTAAGGAGCAGACAGTCCGCGCTCCGCGTGCTTACGTATCATTCCAACCCGCTGTCAAATCCGGTCAGCCCCGATTTTCTAACCATGCGGCATGGAATATGGATTGCAAAGATAATGAAAAGAGTGAATATGAACAAATTTTATGCACTCTTTTTATCATTTGGCACACATTATTAACGCGTCAAGCCACCGAAGCAAAAATATTTCACTATCTTTGCAACAATTTCCTTTTAATAAGGTTATATAAAAGACAAGAATTCAATTACAGTATGAAAAGATTTATCATATACCTTCTGTTGCTGACGATGTGTCCCCTGACCATGACGGCACAGTCCATGACCGATGACCAAGTGATGAAAGTGGTAATGCAAGAGCACGAACGGGGTTCCTCACAAGCCCAGATTGTGACCAAGCTGATGCAAAACGGTGTGGACATCAGTCAAATCCGACGTGTGAAAAAGACCTATGAACGCATGTCGAAAGGACAAGGTTTGGGACAGGTATCCTCGTCAACGGGCCAAACCGCCAACAAGACAGACAATCGCACACGCAACAACAACGGCGATAGAAAGGTTCAACCTACATACAAGGTGAAAGACACGTCCAACAGCTATTACAGCATGGACAAGAACGAGAAAGAGTTGAGCGAAGGACAACTGGCGAGTGAACTCAACACGTTCGCCCCCGACGATTCGCTCCAGGCAGAGATGCTCATGGAGCAAGCCGTGCTTGACAAATACCGCAAGCGCGTGTTCGGACGCGACATCTTCAACAAGAAGAACCTGTCGTTTGAACCGAACATGAACATTGCCACCCCGTCCAACTACCGCTTGGGGCCTGGCGATGCCGTGTATATAGAAATCTACGGTGCATCGCAAAAGACCATCAACAGCACCGTGTCGCCAGACGGAACCATCACCATTGAAGGTTATGGTCCCGTGGAGGTGAGCGGACTGACCGTAGCACAAGCCAATGCAAGACTCCGTTCTACTGTGGGAGCACGATATAGCAGTTCGCAGATACGCCTCACCGTGGGACAGACCCGTACGATTATGGTCAACGTGATGGGAGAAGTGAAAGCTCCTGGCACCTATACGCTGTCGGCTTTCTCTACCGTGTTCCATGCCTTGTATATGGCTGGAGGCATCAACGACCTCGGAACATTGCGCAACATCAAGGTTTATCGTGACGGAAGACTGATTTCATCCGTAGACATCTATGACTATATCCTCAACGGCAAATTGAGCGGCAATGTGCGTCTGACAGACAACGACGTCATCGTGGTAGGTCCATACGACTGCCTCGTGAGCATCTCGGGCAAGGTGAAGCGCCCAATGTACTACGAGATGAAGAAGAACGAGAGCCTGTCTACATTGCTCCGCTACTCGGGAGGATTCACGGGCGATGCCTACAAGAAGTCGGTTCGCGTGATACGCAAAACGGGCAGACAACATTCCATCTTCAACATCAACGAATTCGACATGAGCTCATTCCACATTGCCGACGGCGACTCGGTCAACGTAGACTCTGTGCTCGCACGCTATGAGAACATGGTGGAGATCAAGGGTGCCGTGTTCCGTCCCGGCATGTATCAGGTGGGAGGTGACATCAACAGTGTGCGCACCCTGATTGAACATGCAGAAGGCGTGACCGAAGACGCTTTCACTGCCCACGCCGTGATGCACCGAATGAAAGAAGACCGCACACTGGAAGTTATCCAGGTAGACGTTGCCGGCATCATGAGCGGCAAAGTGGCTGACATTCCCTTGAAGAGCAACGATGTGCTCTATATTCCGCAGAAGCAGGAACTGATGCAAGACCAAACCATCACCATCCATGGTGAGGTGCAGTATCCGGGCATCTACAGATATGCAGACAACGAGACGCTCGAAGACTTCATCCTGCAGGCAGGCGGCTTGAAGAATTCAGCATCCACCGTGAAAGTGGATGTGGCACGCCGCATGATCAATCCAAAGGCGGTTGACACAGACTCCCTGATAGCCCTGAACTACTCGTTTGCTCTGAAAGACGGATTTGTCATCGACGGACAGGCAGGATTCACACTCAAGCCTTTCGACGAAGTGTATGTACGCCGCAGTCCAGGCTACAGTGAGCAGAGAAATGTGTCGGTAGAAGGTGAAGTGATGTTTGCCGGCACCTACACCCTCACCTCGCGCAACATCCATCTCAGCGACATCATCAAGGCAGCCGGCGGAACCAAGAACTACGCCTATGTACAGGGGGCGAGACTGGAACGCCGTGTGAACGAAGCCGAGCGCGTGAGAATGCAGGCCGTGATGGACAAGGCGAAAGAGGAATATCAGCGCCAGCTTCTTGAAGACGCACAGAATGGCACGGCAAAGACCGACATCGAGAACAGCGAACTGCTGAAGAAGTTTGAAGTGCCCGACTATTACCCGGTCGGCATAGAACTTGACAAAGCACTTGCCAAGCCCGGATGTGACGAGGACCTCGTGCTCCGTGAAGGCGACCGCATCGTTGTTCCACAATACTCAGGAACCGTCAAGGTGAACGGAAGCGTGATGTATCCTAACACCATCGCCTTCAAGAAAGGCAAGAGCGTTGGTTATTACATAGACCAAGCCGGTGGATTTAGCAACCGGGCGAAGAAGAGCAATGCCTATATCGTATATATGAACGGTATGGTGTCGAAAGTGCGCCACAATGCCAAGCCTGAGCCGGGTTGTGAAATCGTGATTCCCGAGAAGTCAATCAACAAGATGAGCACTGCTGAGAAGATGACCATCGGCACCTCTGTCGCATCCATCGCTACGATGATTGCAACGCTGGCCAACATCATTAAATAAGCATTGTGAGGAACGACGTTGGAGGAACAAATATGGAACATTTGATAGAAGAACGATATATTAGCTTGCTTA
>CAVJZZ010000048.1:16962-21147 GCA_963654295.1 Lachnospiraceae bacterium
TCAAGGCATACCGCGACATCAAGAATTCCATCGAGACGGCCGAGGAGAAAGGACGATTGAAAGGGAAAGAAGAAGGACGTGACGAACGTTCGCTCGAAATAGCCCGAGAGATGCTGGCAGACGGTGAAAGCATAGAAAAGATTATGCGCTACACCGGCTTGGCAGAAATGCAAATCAGGGATATAGAATAACTTAAAAGAGATTACTTACAATACCCTTTCGCTGAGCGCAAAATTGGCAAGAGCTACAATTGCAAGAAGTATATAGTCTTTAGGCTCTGACAAAAGGGAATATGGAGAATAAAAGAGGCTTCCTCTTGTGCAAAATTGAGGTAATATTAATTTGTGAGCAAAACTGCAAAACTGCAAAGGTCCAATTGTGGGTTAGCGGAGTTAGGCATCCATACTCATCAGACTCATTTAGTTGGTACAAATTTTATACAGGTTTGTTTTAACTCTGCACTAAAGAGAGAGTAATGAATAGATAAAACGCAAAGGACTATGATGGAAAATAAAATTAAGCAAACAGAAAATAAGGACCAAATAGACTTACTTTCGATAACAAAAGTATTATGGAAAGCGAAGAAATTGTATGTATTCACATGTGGTATTGCTATCATCATCGGACTTATTGTCGCGTTCAGCATTCCAAAAACATATAAAGTTCAGGTAGTATTGGCTCCAGAATTATCCAATGGAATGAATTTGTCTGGTGGATTAAGCGACATCGCTTCTATGGTGGGAATCAATATTGGTAATAATGGTTCTAGCTTTGACGCGATTTATCCCGAGCTATATCCAGAGATTGTCAATTCGGTTCCTTTTTTGACAGATTTGTTTAAGGTTAAGGTAAACACCAAAGATGGTAGTTTAAAAGCCATCACATTATACTCATACCTCAAAGATAAGCAAAAACATCCGTGGTGGGCAAGTATTATTGGTGGAATCAAGAGGTTCTTCAGCAAGGATAAGGGTGCTATTGTTAATAGTAAAGTAAACAATTTTATGCTTAACAAGGAACAAGATGATATTGCGCAAATGTTAAAAGGCATGATTAATTGTTCTGTAGATAAAAAGACCAGTATTATTACAATTAGTGTAACCACCCAAGATGCTCTTATATCTGCTTCATTATCAGATACGGTATGCTGCAAAATTCAAGATTATATCATTGCATATAGAACAAAAAAAGCTCGAAATGATCTCGAATATGTTCAAAAACTATGTACAGAGGCCAAGGCACAATACGTTAAAGCACAAGAAAAGTATAGCTCATTTTCAGACTCTAACGAAGACTTGATACTTCAATCATTCAAAGCCAAACAAGAGGAAATGGAAAATGAAATGCAATTACGATACAACATTTACAATCAATGCGCTCAACAACTACAATTGGCAAAAGCCAAAGTCCAAGAGCGAACACCTGCATTTACTATTATAGAGCCTGCGACTGTTCCTTTAAAAAAGGATGGTCCAAAGCGAATGACGATACTTTTTCTATCGATATTTCTTGCAATCGTTTTAACAAGTATCTACGCACTATACAAAGACGCCTCAAAAAAAGGATAAATTATGTACTTTGCAATCATAGCGATTTTTTCCATATTTGTATTTCTTGAGATGTTTAACAAAGACATTGTTGAGAAATACAAATATGTCTTTGCCTTTATTTGCTTTGCTTTATTAGTATTCCAAGATGGATTCAGATGGGAAACTGGCACAGATTGGGATCCTTACCACATTTTTTTTGATGAACTTACCATTTCGAGTCAGCCCGAAGACTCGGAGTTCGATTTAGGATACGTTATGTTTACTTATTTTATCAGGAGTATCACTGATAATTATACAATATTCCTTACAGTATTTGCACTGCTCTTTTATAGCACTTTCTTTTATTTCATATTTAAGTCATCAGATTTCCCCTTCACATCTTTATTAATTTTCTACATGGGTACAGTTTACTATATGGGAATGAACAGGCAATTCATGGCAATGATGTTCTATGCTATTGGACTTGTAGGATTGACTAGGGGGAAAAAAATGTACTACGTTGTCATGTTGATTATTGGTGCTTTTTTTCACAAGACAATATTGATGGGGCTCATTGCTTTGTTTTTGAACAAAAAAATGAACAATATAGTGATCATTGCAATTCTGGCCATTACAGTTATAGTAGCAGCCTCGGGTATTATCAATAAGCTTCCGCTTGGTATATTCACTATCCTTGGTGATCAAGCAGGAGACAAAATGGAGTATTACTCCATAAATGGAGATGCAACAAGTATGGCTTCCATGATTTTAGCAACAATTAGACGCCTCATCTGGATAATACCTCTTTTGGTACTTGACAAACGCATCATAGAAAAACCTAAAGGATATTGCTTGTTTTTTAACATGTATTTAATAGGCACTGCGTTTTACATTCTTTGCAACGGGACTATATTGCAAATTATCGTGAGCAGAGCATTGATATATTTTAATATTATGGAAATGTTTATGGTTCCTATCGCATTTTCTTTGCTAAAGCCTAATTATGGCAAGCTCCTTGCTACTTTCATACTAATAGGCTACGTCATGCTATACACCTATAAAGGGTTTATAGGATACGGTGAGGGAACTGACTATTTCTTACCTTACAAAGGAATATTTATAAATACTGATTACAATAGACAATACACAAGATAAAATGGCTTCACTTAAAAGAAACTTTATATACAATGCTATACTCACAATGAGCGGATATATATTCCCACTCATTGTGTATCCATATGTTTCGCGAGTTCTTGGAGTTGCCAACATTGGAGCATGCAATTTTGTAGATAGTATCGTAGAGTATTTTACTATTATTTCTATGATGGGAATGAATACGGTCGGTATTCGGGAAATTGCCAAATGTAAGGGAAATAAAGAAAAGTTAGATAAAACCTTTTCTAAACTCTTTTCCCTCAATACAATGACAACAATTTTCGCAGTGATAACATTAATCATTGTAATAAATGTATTTGATAAATTTGCTCCGTACAAAGATCTACTTTATATTGGCATTGGCAAACTCTTTTTCAATTATATGCTGATTAATTGGTTTTTCCAAGGATTGGAAAATTTTAAATATATAGCAGCTCGTACCATTTTTATAAAATGTCTTTTCGTTTTAGCTGTTTTCCTATTTGTTAGGGACGAAAGCGATGTAATAACATATTATATGCTTGTGGCCCTAACATGGGCAGGCAATGGTATCGTAAACTATATATATGCAAGAAAAATTGTCAATTTTCAGTTTACTTTTAAAATTGAGAAACGTATAACTGCGTCTTTCTTTATTTTAGGTGTTTATTGGTTCATGAACTCTATGTATACAACTCTGAATGTGGCTTTCCTGGGATTTGCTACAAATGATGTTGAAGTAGGCTATTATACTACGGCAAACAAACTCCTCATGGTTATAATGGCTATGTTTACGGCTTTAACATCTGTAATGGTACCAAGAATCAGTAAGGCTTTTTCTTCAGAAAAAAACAACAATGATTTTACGGAAGCTAAAATGTTAATATGTAAAGCAACCAATGCTCTTATGCTGTTTTCCATTCCGATAATTTATTTTGTTTTTCCATATAGCAAGGAACTAATTTACTTGATGTCAGGAACTGGCTATGAAGGAGCAGTTGTTCCACTTCAGATTATGTGTCCTTTATTCTTTCTTGTAGGCTATGATCAAATAATCGTGTTACAAACACTGCTCCCAATGGGAAAAGACCGTTCTATTTTAAGAAACTCAATCATTGCAGCTGTTGTCGGAATTGTTTCGAACATTGTACTCACGCTACATTTTGGAAAGACTGGTTCCGCTATAGTACTTATACTTGCAGAATTAAGCGTACTTATCAGTTCTCAAATTTGTGTGACCAAATTCATTGGACTAAAAATGCCAATAGTCTCAGCTGTCAAACATTTTATATGCTTTGCACCAATACTTATTATTTGCTATTGCATAAAATATTTTTTTGATTCTTACGTTATTATATCGTTGGCGTTATCTGGAACCATTACTTGTATTTATATCATATTGGCAGGTCGCTATATCGTCAAAAATGAATTAATTGCAACCATACAACACTCAATATTACAAAAAATATGAAAAAAACACTATTGATAAAAGCAAACTCTATGATTCTTCCGCGCTTTGGTG
>CAVJZZ010000049.1:0-20414 GCA_963654295.1 Lachnospiraceae bacterium
GCCCAGATGGCGGAATCGGTAGACGCGCTGGTCTCAAACACCAGTGGAGCAATCCGTCCCGGTTCGACCCCGGGTCTGGGTACTGAGCAAAAAGCCAAAGTATGTTTTTCAATACTTTGGCTTTTCTTATGCTTACTTTCTTGCGACTTAATTTTGAATTAGAGAAATTACGAGCAAGGATTTGAGGTGATAGTTCATGTTTTTGCGACTTGGAAGTTTCTTGCGATTGCAACACTGCTTTCTGCAGAGCCAGCAAAACTACTTTTATTTCTTGTTGAAGATAAAGTCCAAGCCCTGGCTTGTGTAGAAACTGAATTTGTGGTCGCTTGATATCAATGGCATATTCAGTGTGATGGCATGTGATATAATAATGTGGTCGGACGGATCATTGTGGTCCTCTGCCTCATTAAGTGTCAGTGCAGCGTACGTCTTCATCACCTCATTGTCGACGGGCATGATGGTGAAGTAATAGTCATCGGTCAGAGAGCGCACAAGTTCCTCGGCATTCTTCCACACCTTAGACCCAATCTTCTTTCGTCTGAATAGCACAATAAGTTCCTTGACAGATTCGGCACTTACATAAAAGGTGTTGTCGCAATCTGTCAAGAATGCTTTAACATCATTGCAGAGGTAATCTCTGTCAATAATGGAATACACCAAGATATTGGTGTCGAGCATGTATCTCATAGCCTATAAAGCAAGATTGGGGTCAAGAATTGTCAATGCACCCTTTAATCTGCCGAGTGCCTCCCAAGTCTTGTTGACCTTCTTGGGCTGCTCTTCCTCTTTTGTCTTGTTGTCCATAGTCTTATATCTCCTTTTGTCTTTGCAAAGATAGGTATAAAAAGTTATTAGAGCAAGGCTTGTTTGTACAATTTGTTGTGATACAAAAATATTTTAGATGAGTATTGCTTGGAAATATAAGAGAATGTAGTGCGGAAATAGGAACTTTTTTGTTTCTTTCGGATATGAGAATAAGCTAATGTTAGAAAAAAATATTTAAAACGTTTGGCGTGTACGAACACAATGTGTATCTTTGCACCGTGTTCGCGAGAATACAACGTTTTTTCATTAGGTTAGTAGTTTGATAGATTTAAGGTAAAGATTATGTTATTAGATTTTGAAACAACGTTGATGTTGGGTGGGGTCATAGCGATGACTTTATTAAGTATTATCACATTGGTTCATACCAACATCCGTTAAAATCTTGAGAAGGCCGGCGTAAGTGATTATGTCGTCCTTTTTTTGTGCGCTTTCGAAAATACAAATAGATATAAACGAAGTGAGGCAATCCAGAATTCTGAATTGCCTCACTTCGTTGGTAGTGGATAGGGGAATCGAACCCCTATGCCAAGATTGAGAATCTTGTATCCTAACCATTAGATGAATCCACCATGGTTTTGCATCGTGACCTTTGCGGAAGCTGGGGGATTCGAACCCCCGGTACGGTTACCCGCACGGCAGTTTAGCAAACTACTGGTTTCAGCCACTCACCCAAACTTCCTTTCCGGTTGTTCTTTCGAGAACTTACTGCAGATAGGTCTTAAATGCGGATGCAAAGGTACTAACTATTTCTCGTAACGCCAAACTTTTTCGTATGTTTTTTCAAAAAACTTGCATAACAGCCCTCAGAGCGTCCCTTAGACCGCATGTTTACGATGCCTGTTCTTGTGGTTTGTCTGTTTTCGTGCGCAGATTGATGCGGCGGAACAACTGTGCGGCGATGCTTCCCGAGAAATTGTGCCATACGGAGAAGATGGCACCCGGCACAGCTGCCATGGGGTAGGCGGCAAAGTGGGTGGCTGCAAGCGATGTGGCAAGTCCGGAGTTCTGCATGCCCACCTCGATGGATATGGCTGTACGCTTGTCGCGGCTCAGGCCGAGCATTCCTGCAGCACCATAGCCCAATGCCAGACCGAGCAGGTTGTGCAGGATGACAGCCACGGCTACCAGCAGGCTGCATGTGACGATGCGTGCGGCGTTGTGGCTGACCACGATACCGATGATGGCGGCTATAGCCAGTGTGGAAACCATAGGAAGCAATGGAACGATGCGCTCGGTGAAGCGACGGAAATAATGGTTCACTCCAAAGCCCAGGATGATGGGCAGGATGACCACCTGGACGATGCTCATGAACATGCCCCACACATCCACGTTCACCTGTTGACCTGCCAAGAGCAGTACCAGGGCAGGTGTGACAATCGGCGCGACGATGGTCGACACGGCAGTCATGCCCACGCTCAATGCGATGTCGCCTTTGGAAAGATAGCAGATCACATTGCTTGCCGTGCCGCCGGGACAACATCCCACGAGCACGACGCCCAATGCCAGGTCGGTGGGCAGGTTGAGCAACTTGCAGAGTATCCATGCCGTGGTGGGCATTACGATAAACTGTGCCAGTTCGCCGATGAGGATATCTTTCGGATGCATCAGCACAGGTTTGAAGTCACTGGGCTTCAAGGTCAGTCCCATGCCGAACATCACGATGCCAAGCATAGGGGTGACAGCCGATGTAGGAATCCATAAGAACGATGGCGGGAAGAGGAGTGCCAGTGCAGACACGACTACAACGAACAGGGTGATATGTCCTTCTGTCCATTGGGATATTTTGTAAAGAGTATTCATACCTATTATTATATAGCTTCAAAACAAGGTGCAAAATTACGGATAATTTTACAGACTACCGGTATGATGGAAGGAAAATGTTATTTCACCACGACCTTGCCCTCTTCCTTGACGATGTTGAAGTGGCCGAGGGCGTTGAGGTTCTTCAGGGCTTCGGAGATGTTGGCGTTGCGGTCTGCCACAAAGTGGAGCTTGGTGGAGAGCGCTTGTTTGTTCTGCACTTCCACGTCGATGTTGTACCAACGTCCCATTTCTCGGAGCACTTCACTCAGGCTGATGTCGTCAAAATAGAAGATGCCGTTTTTCCATTCCGTGTATTGGTAGGTGTCGGTGTCCGATGTGGTGAGCGTGCCGTCGGCATTGAGCGATGTCTGCTGGTTGGGACGGATGAGGGTGGGGGCTTGCTTGTCGTTGCCCACCAGCAGTTTGCCTTCCACAAGCGTCACGTTGGCATGTTCGGCATCATAGGAACGCACGTCGAACGATGTGCCCACGGCTTTTGCCTCGAAGTAGTCGGTCTTCACCACGAACGGATGTGCCGGATCGTGATGCACGTTGAAGTAAGCCTCGCCCTTGAGGTACACCTCGCGGTGGTCGGCGGCAAACTGACTCGGAAAACTGAACGTGCTTTGGGCGTTGAGTTTCACGATGGTGCCGTCGGGGAGCAGGAGTGTGAAGAACTTGCCGCTCGGGGTCTTGATGGTGTTGAGTTCTTTCTGGGTGGAATGTGTCACCCGTATGTTTTCACCTTTTATATATATAGCAGAGGGCTTTCCTGTCTTGTTGTCCGCAGTGACGGAGAGTCGGTTGTCGACCGATGCCGTGAAGAGTTGTGCCTCTGCATTGTGGCTGTCGTTTGCTGCGGGACGGATGAAAAACACGCAAGCGAAGATGGCAGCAGCCACCGCCACCGCTGCATAGAGCGAGCGGAAGATGATGCGTTGCTGGCGCTTCTCGTGCTGTCGCTCGTGGAATTGAGACAATTCGGCCTCCACATCGGGGCACAGTCCGTGCGCCGAAGCAAACGCTCGTTTGATGTCGCTCACCATGCAAGCGTCTTTGATGTCGAAATCGTCAAAATCCATATCTAAAGTTTTTTCGGTTACAAATAATACTGATGATGGGATGAAAAGGGTACCGCCGTTATTCTTTATTAACTATTCCGAAGGTGGCGGCTTGGGGCGGCACCGCTCGCGGAGCAGGGCGAGCGCCTTGACGATGTGTTTCTTCACGGCGTTGGTCGACACGTCAAGACTGTCTGCCACCTCTTTATATTTCTTGTTGTTGAAATAACACTCCTCAAGCACTTGTCGTGTTTTGGGCGGCATCTCCTCTATGGTGGCTTTCACCAAGGTGAGCCGTTCGTCTATCTCGTCGGGGGTGACGCTGGCATCGGCAGATGCCGACTCCTTGACGTATGATTCATACTGTCGGCTGAGCTGTTGCCGTCGCACGAAGTCGATACATTCGTTGCGCACACATTGGTATAGATAGCTGCGTGCCGTGTCGGGGGCTATGCGGCGGCGGTTGGTCCACAACCGTTCGAACACATCAGAAAGAATGTCGCGGCAGACCTCTGCATCCTCGGTGAAACCGTATGCATGGTAGAACAGCTGCTCGTAGGATTCACGATACAGGCTGTTGAACTGGTCTGTCGTCAAATGCTTCATGGCTGCAAAGTTAGTATTTTTTCATAGAAAAGCGGGTTTGGGTTGGCAAAAAGTAACATTTCCTGCCTTTCGAGGTACCCGATTGCCACCATTCTTCGTATTATACACGATTTTTAACAACAAAATTTATAGTAAAGAGATGAGAAAAGCAGAAATGACAACCAGCCATTCGTCAGTTGTTAGACGGATGATGCTTCTGGTGAGCATCGTGATGATGTCGGCGTGGACCATTGCCGCCAGCGCCCAGTCGAACAAGACGCTCACCTTCAATTTCAAGAATGAGCCGTTGCCCAATGTGCTGAAGACCATTGAGAAGAACTCTGACTACAATGTGGTGTTCAGCTATGACGATTTGCGCGACTACCGTGTCACCGCAACCGTGCGCAAGAAGACGGCACCCAAGGCAGTGGCGATAGCTATCGCCGGTCATCAGTTGGGCTACAGTGTGCAGGGCAAGTTTATCCGCGTGTTTCGCAAAGCCGCATTCGATGCCGCCATCATGGGAAAAGTGGCAGACGAACAGGGTGAGCCGGTCATCGGTGCGGTAGTACGCTACAAGAACAACCGTGTCATCCAGACGGTCAGCGATGCAAACGGCCATTTCTCCATTCCTGCCATCAAGGGTTCGGAGGCAGAACTGGTGTTCTCCTATATCGGTATGGAAACCACATCCGCCACTTTTTCTGAGGGTACGGAGAACTATATGCGCATGCAGTCGAACACGAACAATATCAACGAGGTGGTTGTCAACGGCTATCAGCAGATGGACAAGCGCTTGATGTCTTCAGCCGTGACGACCGTCAAGGCAGAGGATATCAAGATACCGAACGTGAACACCATCGACAAGATGTTGCAGGGTGCCGTGCCGGGCTTGATGCTCGTGAACTCTTCAGGTTCTGTCAACGCCACTCCCAAGATCCGTATGCGTGGTAACTCTACCATCTTCGGCAATGCTTCACCGCTGTGGGTAGTAGACGGTATCATCCATGAAGACCCAGTGAATTTCTCCAACGACGAGCTGAACAACATCATCTCGGGCGACGGCATGACCGACCAGATGAACCTGGAAGCCCAGCGCAGCTTGATCGGCAGTGCCATCTCGGGCGTGAACCCCAACGACATCGAGTCTATCACCTTCCTGAAAGACGCCTCTGCCACTGCCATCTATGGTACGCGTGCAGCCAATGGCGTGATTGTGGTGACGACAAAGCGCGGTCGTGAGGGCCGTCCGTCTGTCAACTTCTCCACATCGTTAGGCTTTACAGGCCGTCCTTCCTATGGACAATATAACCTGATGAACTCCAAGGAGCGCGTCAGTGTATCCAAGGATGTAGCCAACTATGGCTACCTCTATTCCTCGGTGCCTTATCGCACGGGTTATGAGGGCGCGTTGTTTAACCTCTATGACGGAAAGATCTCGCTCGACGAGTTTAACCAGCAGGTGGCACACTATGAGACGGTCAACACCGACTGGTTCAAGTTGCTTTGCCAAAACGCTTTTAACCAGGACTACAGCGTGAGCCTTTCCGGCGGATCAGAGTCGGTAAACTACTATACCTCAGTGGGCTACAACAGCAGCAAGGGTACCACCAAGGGTGACAACTCCACCCGCTACACCTTGATGAGCAACATCGATGCCCGCTTGAGCGACAAGCTTCGTGTGAGCACCCGCCTGTCGTTTGCCGAGAGCTCGAACGACGGATTCTATACGACCAACCCCTACAGCTATGCGATGGAAACATCACGTGCGCTGGATGCCGACACCTATTATACTACCAATGTGAGCACGTTCCCCGGCTTGGGTCAGAACTACCAGTTGAGCTACAACATCTTCAACGAGCTGCAGCATACCGGTTCTGAAGCCAAGGTGAGAAATTTCAGCGGCAACGTCAACATCATCTACGACATACTGAAGAACCTGAAGTTTGATACCACCTTCGGCGTGAACTACAGCAACACGACCAACTACCAGTGGGCAGACGAGCGTTCCTACTACATCGCCCAGATCCGTGGCTATGACTATGGAGCCGTGAATCCCAACAGCGCGACAGAGAAGCAGAGCCGCCTGCCTCATGGCGGTATCCTGAACTATACTTCCACAAACAATGTCAGCTATACAGGCCGTGCGCAGTTGACCTACAACCTGATGTTCGGTGCAGAACGCCAGCACGTGATCAATGCCATGGCAGGCTACGAGGTGCGCTCCAATCAGTATGACGGTCTGACCGATGTGGAGTGGGGTTATTTCCCTGAGCGCGGCTTGGGCATCAGCTATGAATACGACACCACCACTTCGGGCAATTCCGCTATCAACGGTCAGAACTCTTCGCTCGAAAAGCATACCGCCAGCCGTACGAAGACCAAGAACAACACCGTGTCGGAGTATCTGACATTGGTCTATGGCTACAAGAACCGCTATGTGTTTAACTTCAATGCCCGTATGGATGCCAGCAACCGCTTTGGTCAGTATACCAACCACAAGTGGAGCCCAGTGTGGAGCGTTTCCGGTCGTTGGAAGATGAACGAGGAGAAGTTCCTCGAAAACGTGAAGTGGATCGACGACATGAGTATCCGTGCATCCTATGGTGAGCAAGGCAACGTGCCTACCTCGGTGAGCCCTTACCTCGTGGCTAAATACATGTCGCCCACCATCAACCGCTACTCGGGCGAGTATCAGTTGGGCATCAGCCACTATCCTTATCCCGACTTGAAATGGGAGAAGACGGCAACGACCAATGTCGGTTTCGACTTCAGCTTGCTGAACGGCAGAATCTCGGGTACGGTAGACTACTATCTGCGCAAGGGACGTGACATCATCTTCAACCTGGCGGTGGCTTCCGAATATGGCGTGACACAGACCTACCGCAACGGTGCGAGTCTGAAGAACACCGGTCTGGAAGTGAGCTTGTCTATCAAGCCCGTGCAGACCAAGGACTGGACTTGGACCATCACTCCTATCTGGTCGAAGAACACCAACAACATCTCCAATACTGTCGCTCAGGACTATAAGTTGGACGACTATCTGGCAGGCAATGTCTATACAAACGGCAAACCCGTCAATGCAGTGTATGCCTGGGAATTCACAGGCTTGAACCCCAAGACCGGCTTTGCCACCTTCAAGGGATGCTCTGAAAACGAAGAAGACGTGGAGAAGAGCGACGACCCGACCACGTTCCTGAAGTATATCGGTCCTGCCGACCCACGCTTCAACGGCGGTCTGTCCACCTCGTTGCGTTGGAAGAACCTCACACTGTCGGCACAGTTTGCCTTCGGCTTCGGCAACTACAAGCGTCTGAACTTCCTCTTCAACGGCGAGAACAAGATGCCAAGTCCGCAGACCAACATGACGAAGGAAATGCTGAACCGCTGGAAGAGCGAAGGCGACCAGACAGACATCCCCGGTCTGAACTTCTCAGACACCAACGATTATATGATTTATACGCCAGACCGTCAGGCCACGCAGAAGAACACCTATACCATGTACAACTATTCAGACGCACGCATCGTGAAGGGCGACTTCTTCCGTTGCCGCAACCTGATGCTCTCTTATGCCGTGCCCTACCAGTTCCTGCGTTCTTTCAAGGTGACCTCGATGTCTGTGGGCTTCAACGTGACCAATCCGTTCACCATCTGCAGTTCACGTTTCAACGGACAGGATCCTGAAATCAGCAACACGGGCAGTGTGGCATTGCCGATCACACAGTCATACTCGCTGTCACTCAACATTTCATTCTAAGGTTCAACATAAAAAAGAAAAGAAAGATGAAAAAGATATATATCAAGATATGTTCCGCCCTCATCGCCACTGCGGCACTCTCCTCGTGCGGCGACTTCCTGGAGGAAACCTCACAAGACGAGTTCAAGCCCGAGACCATAGAGGACTATCAGGAGATACTCAATGGTGAAGGCTATGGCGTATTCACGGCGATAGACCCCCTTACCCATGTCTTTACAGACGATGTGCAGGGTGCAGACCTGTCGTCGTCGAGTTGGGCAATCCCTTATTATTATACCGACGAGAATGCAGGTTTCAAGGATGTCTTTGCCTGGCAGCCCAATATGGACCAACTGCTGACGGAGCGCAAGCTGACCGGTTATTACAACAGTTATCAAAACCTGTATAAGTTGATCATGGCTTGCAATACGGTTTTGGGCGAAGTGGACAAGGCGAGCGGCACTGATTCGGAGCGCAAGCAGACCAAGGGAGAGGCACTCGCCCTCCGCGCTTACTATTACTGGTATCTTGTGAACCTTTATGCCCTGCCTTACAACATGGAGGGAACTACGCCGGACAGACTGACGGGTGTTCCGTTGGTCACTTCGGCTGAAATCAAGAACGAAGGACCGTCAAGAGCTTCTGTTGCAGCCGTCTACAACCAGATTGTGAATGACGTGGAAGAAGCTTGCTCCTTGCTGGAACAGAGCAAGGACACGAAGATCAGCAACTATCGCATCAACTGGATTGCAGCCCATCTGCTGGCCTCCCGCGTCTACCTGTATATGGAGAACTGGGACAAGGTGATAGCGCATGTGGACAAGGCGCTGGAAGGCAATCCCCAGATGTGCAACCTGAACACATACACCTTGAAGATTCCGTCGGGCTATACCCCCAATCCTTCTAACACCTGGGCAGAAGTGTCGACCAACAATTTCGTGTCGTCATCATTCCCGGAAGCGATCTTCATCGGTGGTACCAACTCCACGAAGGTGGTGGTGTCTGCAACCCTTCTCTGTCCGTCAGACGACCTGTTGAACCTGTTCTCCTCGGATGACTTGCGCATGAAATTCGCTTTCAAGTCATCAACGATGTACTGGCGTCAGCAGGAATGTAAGGCTGGAGGTTCGGAGCGCGGCTATGCTTGGCGCACGGCAGAACTCTATCTCAACCGTGCTGAGGCTTATGCCGAGAAATATGCAGCAGGCGAGACCGCTTGCGGTGCATCGGCAGTGAGCGATATCAATATGATCAGAAAGAACCGCATTGCCACCGAATCGTATACGGATTATCAGTTGACTTCTGCAGACGAGCTGATCAAGGCTGTCCGCATGGAACGCCGACTCGAACTCTGCTTCGAGAATCCTCACCGTTGGTTTGACCTTCGCCGCTATGGCATGCCCGAGCTTGAGCATGCCTGGTATGACAAGTCGGGCAATGCGACCATCTACACGCTCGAAAAGAATGATGTCGGTTATGCCCTTCCGATACCTACAGAGGCCATGGAGAACAATGTGAACTTGCAACAAAACCCGCTCCACGCAGTGAGAGAGGGCAAATAGTCTATATCAAAGATACAAAACATGAAAAAGTTATTCTATATAATAATGTTGGCGCTGCCTTTCGTATTCGCGGCATGCGACAACGATGATGTCGACGGCGCATCGGGTACGGGTCTTTCCGTAGAGTTCCCTCAGGGAGACCACGACTATGACAGAGAGTTCGTCACGTTCAAGGAACAGTATGGCAGCATGGTGCTCTACAAGTTTTCTAATGCCCAGTTCCGCTGGGCGGTCAACGAGTACATCCCTTATTACGGAACGGAAGCCAAGGAGGCTTATATCCCTAAGGCATGGAGCCTGGTGAAAGCCGGACTGGACGTGTGGCCCGAAGACTTCGTGAAGAAGTGTCTTCCCTATCAGATATTGCTCTGCGACAGTGTGTATTCAGACTGGAGCGAGTCGAGATCCACGCAGATCAAGGTGGTCCGCAACTCGTGCTGCGGCTATAACCACATTGCTTTCGGTCTTGCCAACGAGCGCATCAATGCCGATGACGTGAACACCAAGCGGGAAGTGATAGGCGATGTGGCATACGCCATGATCAGCTATGCGGTGTCGAAGGACATCATCTCTGTTCCGGAGAGTTTCGACACGTTGTATACCAAATGGCAGAGCAGTTACCCGAGCTATGCTGTGAACGGAGTGATCTATCCAGGTGCGTGGGGCTATAACGGTGCCGGTGCCATTGACGGAACTGCAAAACCCAAGACCGGCTATACGCTGGCACACGATTTCGCATCGTTCGTGAAATACATCGTCATGTATTCTCCCGAGACCTTCGAGGAGTTGTATCTCAACGACTCCTTCGACTGCGGCGGTTCTACCTATGACGAAAACTGGAACGTCATCCCCGACCACCGTATCCGCCAGAAGTATATTGCTGTGCGCGATTATTTCAAGAACGAGTTGGGAATAGATCTTAGTGCCATTGGCACCAAGGTGGAAAAGATGAACTAAACAAACATCTTATATAAAACGAAATGAAAAAGCTTTTGCTTTCGCTTCTTTGCCTATCCTCCGTGATAGGCATTGAAGCTCAGAATGTCTCTCGCCTCTCGGGTATCAATCAGCCTAAGGCAGGTCAGAAGATCGACTTCAACTATGTGAACAACGAAGGTCCTATCGCCAACCGCGACACGTTGTCGGCAGTCATCTACATGTATCGCGACTATGTGTGGTCGGTAGATGATGTCACGTTGCAGAAGACAGGCAAGAACCAGTGGAAAGGCGACTACCAGTTGCCGGAAGACTGTGCGTTCTTTGCCCTCCTGATGCGTGCCGGCGACATCAACAACCGGGCTGTTGACAACAATGACGAGAATGGCGGTTATGTGTATATGACCAGCAAACCCGACGGCACAGCGTTGCCGGGCGGTTATGCGGCATTTGCCACTTTCCGTTGTCCGAAGTATTTCCCTGTGACCAACTACTTCACCAACTTCTGCATCTCGGATGAGGCGGAGATGATGTGGCTCAACAAGGAAGTGCAGAACTATCAGGACCGCATGCCCGACTTCATCGACCTCTATCTGAAGAACATCGAGTTGATGGCAGGAGAGCACTACGGCAAGGCGATCGACCACTTCTTCGACATGGCGAAGGGACAGTTCCCCGACAACGAATTCCTTCTGACCACGTTTGAGAACGAATACCGTTTCAAGGCGAAGAACACCGCAAAAGCAGATTCCATCAAGAACGAATTGTATCGCTTGTTCCCCAACGGCAATGCCGCACGTTTCCGTGATTTTCAAGCTTATCAGGCATTGCAGGGGACACAGGCTGCCGACTCCATCGAGAAGTTCTTTGTGAAATATCCGCAGAAGGAATGTCTGGCGAGCAAGCACTTCAGCAATGCCAACTACATGTACTACAATCTCTCGCGTGTGTATTGCCAGGCATTGTTCGACGGCAAGCAGTATGAACGCCTTGCCAACCATCTCCAAATGTTTGACTTCAAAGCGTTGAGCGAGTGCTACCGCTGGAACATCTTCCGCAATTTCCGCATGCACTTTGTGGGCAACGACACCATCTACAGCGTGGCAAAACCATTGATCGACCTCTTGATAGAGAAGCGTCAGGACCACTCCACGATGGACGGCATCTACAACACGCCGGCAGAGGCGCAGCTGATGGCAGACTATCAGTTCTATGAGCGTCTGGGAACACACATCAAACTGCTCGGCGAGATGAAGAAGTATGACGAGGCATACAGCTATCTGAAATACTTCGACAACGAGGAAATGTCTTATATGGATGCTTCGGTCAATGAGGCACGCTATCAGATACTGAAAGCACTCGGCAAGAAAGACGAGGCGTTGACAGCACTGAAGACTGCGGTGAAATACAATGCCGTGACCAACGACATGCTCACCGAACTGCGCCAGCTGAGCGGCAGCAAGACAGATGCCGAATTCCAGAAGTATCTCGACGGACTGAAGGACAATAAGGCCAAGGCTGCGCTCGAAGAGGAAGTGAAGGCTCACATGATGAACCAGACAATCCCCAACTTCGTGTTGACCGATGCCCAAGGGAAACAGGTGAGCATAGCGTCTTATAAGAACAAGATTGTGGTCATCGACTTCTGGGCAAACTGGTGTGCGCCTTGTAAGGCTGCCATGGAGGGCATGAAACTCGCCGTGGAGAAATATGCAGCAGACAAAGACGTGGTCATTCTCTTTGTCAACACGCAGGACCGCGGCTATGAAGGACGTGCCGTGACCGAGAAGTTTATGAATGCCAAAGGCTACAAGAACTTCAATGTGATGTATGACAACAAGAAGCCGGGCGGCAAGGAATACAGTGCCGGTTTCAGCATCTTTGCCAAGCTCTTCAACTCTTCAGGCATTCCGCGCAAGGTGATTGTCCGCAATGGCAAGTTGCTCTATACGGCTGAGGGCTATTCAGGCAGTCCGTCGCAGCTTTGCGACGAGATCAGTTGTGCCGTGGAGATGATCAAGAAGATGAAATAACGTAGTTCTTTGGATGAAAAGATTGATATTCTCTCTAACTATTCTGACCGCTTTGGGTGGGGCCACGGCTTCCGCTCAAAAGCGGTCTTTGTCTATTGACGACTGCCGCACCTGGCAATCGGTAGACAATATAGACCTCTCTGCCAACGGGCGTTGGGCGGTCTATAAATACCGCAGACTTTACAGTGAAGGTCCCGACACGGTCTTCCTCTATGATGCCGTCAAGCGCACCACCCGGCTGTTGCCCCATGTGACCGACCAACAGTTCTTGGCTGGTGGCAAGGTGCTGAAATACAGCAAGGTGAATGAACAGGGCGAGAACGAAGTCTTCACCCTCAACTTGCAGAGCGGCAAGACCACGCCATGGTCCAAGGGCGAGTATATGATAGCCATGGGGCAGAGCGACTATGCCTATACGGGCAAGATGGGTGGCGGCAAGGGCGTGACCATCGTCAATATGCTGACGGGAGCAAAGACTCCGCTTCCGCAAGCATCCAACTGCATGCTTGCCGGCAATGGCTTGCTCTATGTGGAGACCGAGGGGAACAACTCCACCTTATTATATTATAGCGACGGGCAATCCCAGAAGATCGGCACTGTGCCCTGTCAGGTGTGCAGCATCAATCCTCCCGACGGAACGGGTCGCGGCATCATGGGCTGCACAATGGATGCGCATGACCGCTATACCCCGACCATGCTCTGGCAGTATGACATAAAGGCGAAGACGTGCGGCAAGTTGCTTGACTTCGCCGACATCAAGGGACTCCCTGAAGGCACCAAGGTGGGCTATTCCTCACGTCTGGTTAACGGCAACAGCCAATATCTTATTGCCCTGGAGCCCACCACCTATGCCAACAACTATCCACAGGAAAACACCAAAGTGACCTTGGAACTGTGGAAATGGGACGAAGACATCTCTCCCCGTCGCCAGTTCCGCAGCCGAGGCGGTTTCGATGCCTCACAATATGACACCTATATCTATGATATCGCATCGAAACAGTTGAAGACCATTCCTACCAAAGGTCTGCACGGCGTGAGTTTTTGGAGTGGTGACCATGTCTATGGCGCTATCGCTGTCGACCCGACGGCATGGTATAAGGAGTCTGACTGGAAGATGACCCCTAACACAGACCTTTATTATATAGGTATAGACGGCACACGGAAGAGTCTTGCCTCCCACGGGCTCTTCGATTTGTCGTGGAGTCCTGACGGCAGAAGATTGGCAGTCTATGTGCCGGAAAAGAAATCGTGGAATGTGGTAGACATGACCACAGGCGAGATGAAGGATGTGTCTACGGGAAAGGTTCCCTATCCTCTCTATGATGAAGACAGCGACTATCCCTTCACGGCAGGAGCCTATGGTGTGGCTTCATGGGGTGCCGACGGCAAGACGCTTACCGTTTACGACCGCTATGACCTGTGGAGCCTCGACTGTGAGGGCGTGCAGGATGCCGTGTGCCTGACGGTAGGGTGGGGCAGGAAGAACCAAGTGCGTCTCAAGCAAGCAGAGCGTGCCCCTATGGCTGCTGACGGACAGTATCTCTCGGGCATGGACATGGCGACACGGAGTGACGGACTTTACTGGCTCTCAAACGGACGTGTGAAGAAAGTTGCTTCTGTGCCTGGTTCCAACCTGAGTGTAGAGCGTATGTCTGCCGATGGCAGGACGTTGCTTTGGCGCAAGGAGAATTTCGCCGAGCGAGACTATTGGTTGAGCGATGCCGGATTCAGCAAGCCCCGTAGGGTGACCGATGCCAATCCACAGCAACGGCAGATCACCTGGGGAACCTCACGTCTCTACACATGGACGAACTATGAAGGAAAGCGCAACGACGGCAACCTGTTCTTGCCCGAAGGATACAAGAAGGGACAATCCTATCCGATGGTCGTCACGTTCTATGAGCGTGAGACCCAGAACCTGAACAACTATCGTACGCCCGAATACAGCAGCGCCATCATCGACATCCCATGGTTTGTGAGCAATGGCTACATCGTGTTCCACCCCGACATCCATGCCACTGTGGGCAAGCCGGGCGAAAGTTGTTACAATGCCGTGATGAGCGGTGTGGAAAGCTTGATTGCCGACGGTATTGCCGACAGCACCCGCATTGGGGTGAACGGACATAGCTGGGGCGGATTTGAAACAGCCTATCTCGTTACCCGTACCAATCTGTTCAAGTGTGCATCACCCTGTTCGGCAGTGACCGACATGGTGGCAGACTACTTGATGATGCGCGGTACGGGACAGCCCAACCTGTATTTTGAGGAAGATGCCCAGGGCCGACTCGGCAAGACGCTATGGCAAGACCGGCAGATGTATATCGACAACTCTGCGGTCTACAATGCCGACAAGATACACACGCCGTTGCTTATCTTCCACGGTTCGGAAGACCGCAGCGTGCAGCCCTATCAAGGTATGGCTCTTTTCCTGGCCATGCGCCGTTTGCAACGTCCTGCCTGGCTGTTGTACTACAAGAACGAAGGACATCAGATGGGCGGTGAGGAGAACTGCCGCGACTTCACCGAGAAGCTCACCGGCTTCTTCGGTCACTATCTGAAGAACGAACCCAAACCCGATTGGATGAAATGAAGATGAAAACAATTCTTATCACAGCGGCGCTTGCACTGTCTGCCTGTACGGCACAAGCGCAGAACTCTCCCGAGGAGAAATTCAACATGGCAATGTATGCTGTGACCAACATGTATGTGGACAGTGTCGACAAGGCGAAGTTCGTGGACGACCAGATTGCGAAGATACTCCAGTCGCTCGATCCTTTTTCGGAGTATCTTCCGCCGATGACCGCCCAAGCCAATGAGGATGCTGTTAAGGGCGTGGCACCTGCTGGGCAACCGCAGACCGGCATGCCGCAAGGGGATGCAAAGACCTCTTCCGCCCCGAAGGCTCCGTCTACGGTCAAGACCTATTACATGGTGGACAAGACAACAGGTTATATCCGCCTGTCGATGTTTGCCGAGACGACGGTTGCCGACTTCCGTAATGCGGTTGCCGAACTGAAGAAGAAAGGCATGAAGCAGTTGGTGCTCGACCTGCGCAACAACGGTGGCGGTCTCTTCGATGTGGCTGTGGCGCTGGCAGACGAGTTTCTCGACGGCGACAAGGTTATCGTCTCTACCCGTGGAGCGCATGTGCCGAGCGAAACGTTCCGGGCAAAGACCAAAGGCGTCATGGAGAAAGGACGCCTCGTGTTACTGGTGGACGAGCAGACCAAGTCGGCAGCAGAAATCTTCTCAGCCGCCATTCGTGACTGGGATCGTGGCGTGCTGGTGGGCAAGACCACGTTTGGAAAGGGCTTGATACAAGAGACCTTGCCCTTTAGTGACGGCTCAGCCCTGCGCATCACGGTGGCACGTTATCTCACGCCTTCCGGCATGTCGATACAAAAGCCTTATCATGGTCAGACATTTGCCGACTCCACCCAAGTGTGGAAGTCTATGCTGACCCGTCGCACCCTGCAGTGTCATGGCGGTGTGGCTGCCGATGTCGATGTGTCGTCCGATGCGGACTACATGACGGATTGGTATACCTTCATCACCTATAGCGGTGTGCAGACAGCGGTGGGGCGGAAGTATGTGGCTGACTTGAAAGACAAGTTGCTCAAGGAGTATCCCACCTCCGACCGCTTCATCAAAGGCTATAATGTGCCCGCCGAGGTGATGAAAGCCGTGTGCCAGACTGCCGAGAGCGCAGGCATTCCCACGAACCAGGCAGACTATGCCAAGTCGGAAGCGATGGTTAGGGAGCAGATGAAAGCGGTGATATGCAGCCAACTCTATCAAGACAACAATCTGTATTACAAACTGTTCAATGCCCATAACGCTGCAATGAAGCGTGCGGTGGAGGTGATCAACGGCAAGGAATACGACAAAATATTAAAAGCGCAATGAAGAAAAACCTATTGGCAGCAGCGTTGCTGATCTTCGGCATCGCCGCCAGTGCACAGACTTTTGATTTCTCTGCCGACATCCATACCAGACAGTATGACGGTTTGACCATCTATCTCATCAAGAAGGATGTGGTTGACAAGGAAAAACTTGAACGTGTGGACAGTTGTAAGATTGCGGACGGCAGATACCATTTCTCCATGGCGGCTCCCGACAGTGCCTATTGGGCAGTAGTGGCATTGCCGCCCAAAGACCGCCATTTCGCCTATGGACTTCCGGAACTCAACTGCATCGTTGAGGCTGGGAATGTATCGGCAGACTGTCGTGATTACACGCAGACACTCAAGGGCGGCACGTTCAACCAACAGTATGACGACATGGTGATGAAATATGATAGGGCTGTGCGCAGTGTGGTAGACAGTATGATGCAGGAGCGTCAGGTGGTGGAAAAGAAGCGTCCTTATACGGATGCGGAGAACGAAGCCTATTCGAAGAAACTTGCCGCACTCTATCAGGGCAACCGCCAATATCTCTGCAACTTCATTGCTGCCAATATAGGCAATAAGGTCGGCGCCCATCTGTTCCTCACTTATGGCAAGGATTATTTCCCTGCCGATTTCCAAAAGGAGATGTGCACCAAGGTGAACCCTGCTTATCTGCAGCAGGCAGAAAAGCAGGTTGAGGCAGAACTGGAAGCGCAAAAGCTTGCCGAGCAGGCCCGCTTGAACACCAAAGCAGGCAATCCCTACAAAGATTTTGCGTCGAAGACCACCGACGGGAAAGAGGTTCGCTTCTCCGATTATGTGGAGAAGGGGAAGGTCACGTTGCTTGATTTCTGGGCTTCTTGGTGCGGACCATGCATCCAGGAAGCGAAGGAACTCAAGAAACTCTACACCCAATATCATGGCAAAGGCTTCAATGTCGTGAGCGTATCACTCGACACCAACCGGCAGAAATGGCTCGATGCCATCGAAAAGCATCAGTTGCCATGGACTCACATCTCGTCATTGAAAGGCTTCAAGGACGACGGAGCCTTGGCTTATGCCGTGCAGGCAATCCCCTATATAGTGTTGATAGACCGCAACGGAAATATCGTGCTCCAAAACATGCATGGTCCGGTATTGCATGATAAAATCAAGGAATTGTTCAATGGAAAATAATGCAATAGTTTATCGTTAAGATTATATAAAAGACAGCGTGTTATGATTAGCATACTGTCTTTTTCTTTATATTTGCAGCATATTTACAACACAAAAACGTCGCCTATGAAGTGTCTTTTCTATTTCATTCAAGGATTAAGGAATGACAAGATGAAATTTCTATTGTCCTTTTTCATTAGTTTCTTCTGTATTACGTTATCTGCAAAAGACATCGGCCATTCAGAGGCTGACACCATCAAGTGTATGAGGCAAATAGTGTGCGATAGTCTTGCTTTTAAAGGTAAGGCTATAGGGGTTGTCTTTGACAAATTCAAGGAATATGGTATACCTATTAGGTCAATTACATTTGGAGGGACAAGTCCATGGATTGACCCTGAAGGGGTAAGCTATTTGGATAGAATTACCATTTCTTGTTATGACGATGATGAAACAACTCTTAGAATTTATCAGGAAAGGCCATTCTGTATGGTAGTGATATACATAGATGGTTCAAAAATGCCCATGGAAGAGGCGATGGGGCGGTTTCCCATGCGCAGTAAAGGTATTAGTATTGAAACTAAACTGGATATGCTAAGAGGTCTCTTTGGAGTAAAGCACTTGCATTTTGTCTTTATGTTCAATTATCCAGCTTGCATACCTAAAGAATATTATGAGTGAAAACCGGCTTAGGGGATGAGCTTTAACTCACAATGTGTAAATACGTTAGGGAACGCTGCGTCTCCTTAGTCAAGTGCAGTGTAGTAGTTGACGTACCCTCTCGTCGACCTTGTCGCCAAAACAATGCTGTAACTACTAAGTTTTATAAAGCGGATAATCTGAATTCGGAATAAGAAAATGAGTTAAAAGTTGGTAATCTCGAAATGACGATATTGTTTAGTCGTTGCAAGAAGGCTGAGTAGTTACGAGTGTTGTTAATATTTTGTAAAAAGCAGTTCATTGTTGTCAATGTGCTGCTTTTTTTTCTTATATTTGCAGCATATTTACGGAATTATACACAATAACTTACAAAACGTCGCCTATGAGAAACTTTTTCTGTTTTATCATCGGATTAATATCCTTGTTTTCTTCTTGTCAACAAGAAGATGAAATGTCTTTTACAGTAAGCTCTTTGAAGGAAGCTGCAGCTGGCAATCCGTCCGCCCTAAAACTTCTTAGACTGTTAGAAAATCAAGAAGGGAGTCTTGAACGACTTGACTATAGTCTAAACGGAAAGCAAGCCTTGTTCCAATATACAACGATTGGAGCTACCACAGACTTCGGTGCCTATTATCAGATTCCATACACCAATGCCAATGGGGAAGTAACAGGTTTTATAGTCTATCCTGTTGACGAGCAAATTCAAGATTTGGCAAGCAGAAAGACGGATGGAACATTAGGGACTCCAGTTTCTGTAGATGGTGACTATCTGAACACCAACATCCCAATCACTCACAGGCTGTTGTATGCATCTCCTTTGATAGAAATGAAAAAGCAGGGCCTTTCTGTTGATAGTTCGTTAACGTCTTTTGCCGAAAGGATCAGTGCCTGTCCTCAAAAGCTTTCTGCTTCCGACTATATATCCAAGGAAGATAAACAAATGCTCACCAGAACTTATGTTCCTGGAACAGCTGAAGGCTATGTTACCTTGGATTACATTATGGGAACATATTGGGGCACCAATTTCACTGATGACGAGGTGACGGTATACGGCTTCAGTATCAAAGCATTTATGGACATTGTTGAAAAGGCATTTAATAATGTCGGTTATTGGCGGGTATCAAACATCTCCCACTTCTATTATCAAAAACTTGTCGTGGTCTTCAAGATAATGAATGCAGACATGGTATATGCAAACTGGCATCCGTATATGGACGATGTCATGCGGGAAATTAAGAATGAGGTTTTCAAAAAGCAGTTTACAGTAACCTTACAATATTTTATGTCGTTGCCAGACAAATCTTTAATAGAAACACCTCCTAGTAGTGGCGGTAGCGGAACCGGTTCCTCTGGCGGCAATTACACAGGAGGTTCAACCAGTGGCTCATCTGGAAATAATGATGATTTGACACAAGATACCCTAAGATTCGTCAACGACAGCCTTTGTCCGAATAGAGAATACATTGATTCTGTAAAGGCTGTGTACGAATTGTTGGGCAACACTGTTGGTACTATAGGGCATGGAACGAAAAAATATGAAGAATATCTGAAGGCTATCAAAGATGCCGATGTGGAATATTCTACGAGTTTGCACAATTACGATGGAGAATATGCTATTGACAGTATCGTAAAGGGAGAAAAATACAAAGTGGAAAACATTACGGGAAATTTTAGTGTTGCCAACATCCATAATCATCCCAACAACACACCGCCATCGTTCAGAGACATTCTATTTACGGCAAAATGTGCCAAAGATGCAACCTTGAAGATGTATAAAGCCACATTCGTCTACAATGAAAAGGACAACAGCTATTATTCCCTATACATAACGGACAAGAACAAGGCTGCAAACTTTTATGACAAGTATTGCAATGAATTGGACGAAAGGACAAACAGTATTAAGGCGGATGGGGTATTGGATAATTTTAGACAAAATGATGGACAAGACTATACAAGTGGCACCAATAACCTTTTATATCTTAATGCGCTCATCCTTTCAAACAATAGTGGAATGTGTATGTTCAAAGTCAAAGATGGTAAATTTACATCTTATGGTGTCACAAAAAACATCAATGGCAAAAAAATAGAATACAAATATTCGATCTTTAATTTATAGTAATATGAAACGTACATGAATGGCTTTCGCCAAAGGGAATGAAAAGGGGTGCCCATCC